>CAYNXT010000018.1:0-18139 GCA_964401235.1 uncultured Planctomycetales bacterium | reverse complement strand
TTAGGCGAGAGAAACAGCGACCGGCCTTCGGTCTACCAGCAGGGCGTGGGATCATGCACGATCTCGAATAAGCGTGACCTCTTCTCCGCGTCGAGCGCCGAGCGTCCACGCAGCTGAGCTATCGCGAACCGCTAGCTCGATCAATCCCAGCGAGCCCACCACGGCGATGAGTTCGTTCGGTTGGCCGGCCGCATATGATGATACCACACGCGCGGCGCGTTGCTGATAACGAAGCCGCACGCGTCTGCGCGCCGCGCTCGAGGCGATCAAGGAGCCGGGAAGATTGGTAATGAGGTTGCCGTACGTATCGATGTGTGCGATGTGACCAACCACGGCCTGCCCTTGTTGTTGCGGGACAGGAAGCGGCAGCGGCGTCAGGTGGCGCAGTGGCTCGCCAAGGACTGAGAAACGACCACGCGCGGCCAGATGGGCCGCAACCGGCGCCATGATATCGCGGCCTTGAAATGTGTGGCTAACCTCGTGGAGCCAGTATCGGGGCGCATTCAATCGCAGGAGCGCGGTCGGCTTCATACGCTGTAGTGCGAGCGTCAAGAGCCCGTTGTCCGGTCCGATAAAGTCGGCATGCGGCGTGCGGGCCGCGACGATGGCGCGAGAGCTGCCGACACCTGGATCCACCACCGCCAGGAATACCGTCCGGCGCGGAAACCACGGGGCCGCCGCCGCGAGCGTAAACGCGCCGGCGATCACATCTTGAGGCGGAATCTCATGCGTAATGTCCACGAGGCGAGCGGTAGGACATCGACTCAGTAGTACCCCCTTGAGCATGCCGACATACCAATCCTGCGTGCCAAAATCGGTCAAGAGGGCGATGAGCCCAGGTGCGGCGTTCATTGAGCAGTGAGCGCTCGGTCGAAAAACTCAGCGACGCGTCGGCAATAGGGTTCAGGGTGGCTGAGAAACATCTTCACATGCGCCACGTCAGGATCCAGCCACTGTTCCTTTGGTCCGGCCCATGCCTGGTAGAACGCCTCGCCCCACGCGGGGATAACTCGTTGGTCTTTCCCTCCATGGATGGTCAAGAGCGGTTGACGGAGGCGACTGGCTATAACAACTGGATCATACGACGCAAGACGGGTGCGCAGTGCGACGTGCAGGCCGACCCAGGTCAACCACACCCATGGAATGGCGGGAACGTGATAGCGTTGTTGAAAGGCGTGCTGAATGGCCGGAAACAAACGCGAATACAACGAGTCGGTCACGACGGCCTTGATGCCCGGATACTCTGCGGCCACATGAGACGCAACCATCGCCCCCATGGAGAATCCAAGAACGCCAAGCGGCAGCGCAGCGGCTCCGGGCCGATGGGCGGCCCAGTCCAGCGCGTCCTGCGCATCGTGACGTTCGCGAACTCCCAACGTGCACGGCCCAGGGCGCTGGCCGTGTCCGCGCAGTTCGATGAGGAGCGCTTCATAGCCCAGTCGGCGCAATCCATCGGCCAGCTCAAGCACTTGACATCGGTTGGCATAATAGCCATGGCAAATCAACAGCCGACCTTTTGGCCTGGGCGCTTCAAGCAGCCACACCTCCATGCACGAGCCGTCACGACCGACAATGGAATGGCTCGTATAGCTCGGGAGTGGTGTTGGAGTGGGAAAGACCAGACGTTCAGGATAGAGAAGCCAGTAGGTGGAAAAAATCCCCCAACCAATCAGGCAGACGCCGAATAATCCAAGAAACCACCACACGGCAGACTAGGTTGAGGAAGTTGCCGAGAGCCGTTGGCGCACGAACCGTTCAATGAGGCCACGGTCGCGCTCCGAGAGTTCCGTAAACAATACCGCCACGTGATAGCGTCCGCGTTGTGCGTTGGCCACGACAGGTTCGACCCGAACGACGACCCCGGAGCATTGAATTGTCCGTCGAGCCTGGCGTCCAGGCAGCTCAAACCGCAGTTGGAGCTTGGACATGGGCGCGATAAAGCGGTCAATGGTGCAATACGCCCCGGCAGCGCTGAGATTATGCGTTTCCGTGCTCAGTTCGGCGCCGCCGTCAAGGACGCCCAAGGCCACGCGCTCTGGGACGCGTGGGTGGCGCCGCCGCTCTCGGCCGCCGGTCTTGGCGCTCATCCCCCCACCTGTTTCGGGTTGCCGCAGGCAACCCGTCGCGTTGTTGGAACAATGATGTGACCGACCTGCGGTCGGTAAACAGGTGGGGGGATCATCCTGGCGGCCATCGGAAGGGGCGTCCGCCAAGCAGGTGCCAGTGGAGGTGGAAGACACTCTGCCCGGCGCCGGCTCCGCAATTCAAGACAATGCGATAGCCGGACTGCTGCAGCTGGTACTGCCGAGCCAGGCGGTTGGCAAATAGCGTCGCTTGTCCGACAAGCGAGGTCTGCGCTTCGGTCAAGTCTGCCACCGTTGGGATATGGTCCGTAGGAATGATGAGTAAATGCGTGGGGGCTTGCGGATTGATGTCTTTGAACGCCACGAGATCTTGGGCCTCACCGACGATGTCGGCAGGCTGCGTGCGATTCGCAATCCGGCAAAATAGGCAGCCGGCGTCGGTCATCCCACGCCCTGCGCCGCACGGCGGCCCCGAGTGTTTCTCTGCTCGTCTGCCGCCGTGACGAATGCCTCAACGACTCTAATGGTAAATGCTCCTAACATCCTCCCTTGCATTCGAATCCCGCCTGCTGGCGGGACTCGCGCAGGGCGTGGGATCATCCTTCTTTGGCCGATGACTCCGCAGGAGCGGCTGCCGATGCGGGCTGGGTCTTTGCCTGCTCAGTCACCCAGCATCGTTTCGTGCAGAAGTGCTTGCCATTTCGGTAGTACCAATGCTTGTACGTGAGCCGTTTGCCGCAGGACGCGCACGCGGCCGGACGATTCCCTACTCCCATTGGAGGATCCTCACCCAGTGAATCGCCAGTGCCAGGGACAGCCCAATCGCTAATCCCAGCACCACATTCGCTGCCCCTCGTGGATGGAAATACGGAAACATTGTGCTTCATTCTAGGGGCTTGTACCGACGGGGTCAAGCAAAAAAGACCCCGCCCTCCGTCGAGGGCGGGGTGTCTTTCACTCGTCCTGTTCGTGGGGCGGTTACTTGGCTTTAACGCCAAATACCGTTACGCTCATAACCACTCCGAGGAACACGAGAAGTGGCTTCAAGACATCGATCTTGTCCGGGTAATATAACCCGATGAGCGCCCCGAGCACAATACCGGTCAGGACGTGTACATCGAGAATTTTCTTCAGAATCTCCATTTCTCGTACTCACCTCCTTCTTCGCTATAGAAACCATACCATACTTTTGTCGAGTTGACAAGGAGATCTAATATAACTTATTGTATAACAGGTACTTACGTAGTACTCTAGGCAGGGTGAAAAGAGGACTTTTGGGAGAGCTGATCTGAAAAGGCAGACAAACGTCGCTTATTTTCCTCAGAAAGGTCGGTAAAGATCACTCCGCATTCGAACTGTTCGCTCTCAGGAATCGTTTGGAACCAGGCAAGTTTGCCTCTTGCGGTGAGCTGCCCGTGTGAGGAAAGCAACAGTTCCACGGTGACTTCGGTAGACACCGGGCAGAGCTCAGGACTCACAAATCGAACCCCCCCTACCCCAAGATCCTTGGTTAAGGTTTCGATTGTGCGCTGACTCAACGGCGTATGCAGACGAACCGGCAGATACGCCCGAATGCGTTGATGTTCGCGTCGCTCAGGATGCATGTTGTCAGGCTAGCACTCTCATGCCTTCCCGTCAAGCGATACTCGCGCCTTGTCGATACTCGTGCCTCCGTCCGATTCGCACGCGGAGGCGCGATTCTACATCTCTGCTTGCGCGAGCTCATGGACTGCGTTAAAATGACGCTAAACATTCATGTATCTTGAGTTCCTCGGTCTGCGAGAAAAGCCGTTTGCGAATACGGCAGATCCGTTCTTCTTGTACCTCTCCAAGAAGCACCGCGAAGCGCTCTCCCACATGGTCTATGGCATCCGCGAGCGCAAAGGGTTCATCGAAATCACGGGCGAAATCGGCACCGGCAAGACCACGCTGTGCAAGGCCCTGTTGCGGCACCTTGATCCCACCACCAAAACAGCGTTCATTCTCCACTCCAATCTCTCGGAATTGCAGCTGCTCCAGTTGGTGGTGCAAGACTTCGGCATGAATCCCCTGCGAGGGGGTCGCCTCGGACTGTTCAATCAACTCAATCAGTTCTTGCTTGAGCAAGCCGGCCTGGGCAACAATATCGTGCTCGTGATCGACGAAGCGCAGAATCTTGGCCTCAGACTTCTTGAACAGATTCGCATGCTCTCGAATCTGGAGACGGACAAGGAGAAGCTCATTCAAATCGTGCTGGTCGGCCAGCCGGAATTACGACAGAAGTTGACGCTGCCCGCGCTAGAGCAGCTGCGCCAGCGCATCGGGGTGCGCTATCACATCACTCCACTGGACCGCGATGAAGTTCAAACCTATATCGAGCACCGGCTGCGCGTCGCCGGATCCGACGGGACGCTCGAGCTAACCCTGGAAGGCGTCGATGAGATTTTTCAAGCGTCTCGCGGCGTGCCGCGGCTGATCAACCTCATTTGTGACCGATCGTTGCTCGCGTGTTATGTCTTGCGCGTCAAACGTATCGACAGGGACGTTGTGCGTCGAAGCCATCAAGAGCTTGAAGGACAGGTGCTGGTGTCGTAACTGGACAACACGCCACAGATGTCACAGAATTTCCACAGAGGCACAGAGATAGCTGCTCAAACTATTTCTGTGTTTCTGTGGTGTAAAGGGGGATGCGATGAGTCTGATTGAAGAAGCCCTGCGACGCGTCCAGGATCCTGTGGTTTCCCCTCCGCCTGCCACAACCTCTCCGGAGCGCCAGACACCGGCTCCTGCCTCGGCCTCCACGCCGACACCGCATTCATGGTCGGTCAAGGCTGCCGGCTCAGTTCCCGCAGCGACGAAACCCTCAGCGTTGTTTATCGTGGCCGCGGCCATCATCGGCTGTACCGCCCTCTTAGTAATCGGGGGGGCGCTATGGGTCTGGCGAACCATCTCGCGCACCCGCACCCAACTGGCAAGCCCACCCGCTGCATCATCATTGCCCAACGCTCAGGTCACTTCTCAAGCCTCCTCGGCCTCAGCGGTTTCTCCTTCAGGCGGGTTGGTGCTGACTGGCATTGTGGAAGGGCGAGGGAAGCCGTATGCCGTGATTAACGGGATGATTCTTGGCGTAGGGGAGCAATTAGGCGGCATGACGGTTGAAACAATCGCCAACGGTTCCGTCACCTTGCGGCAGGCCGATGGGCGCCAGACGCTGCTGCGCGTGCAGCGCTAAGCGCTTACATAGCGTGAAAGCATGCGTGTGATAAGCGATCGTGGGACCGCTTCGGTGACCACAACGCGGCCGAGGCGAGTCGGCAGGACCCAGCGCGGTTTGCCATGAATGAACTTTTTGTCGTAGCGCATGGCCTGCAGCACCCGCGCGCGCATCACACCGGTTGCATGAGTCGGTAGTCCGGCAGTCTTGATCAGCCGGTGAAGCCGAGCAGAGTCCTTTCCAGACCACCCTCTCAGTTGCACGCTCAGGTCGCTTGCCGCGCACATACCAATGGCGATCGCTTCCCCGTGCGTCCAACGCCGGTAGCCGGTGGCCGCTTCAAGCGCATGGCCCAGCGTGTGGCCGAAATTCAGCCTGGCCCGCCCATCAGTGAGTTCCCGTTCATCTTGGGACACGACACGGGCCTTAATCACGCAGGAACGCTCCACCATCACACGGCACGCCTGCGGCTGGAGCTCTAAGCACGCCTCCAGATGGTGTTCGACAAATTCAAAGAGCTCCCGGTCCGCGATCACGCCGTACTTGATCACTTCCGACAGCCCCGAGCGTCTCTGGCGCATGGGGAGTGATGATAACAGACCGAGGTGATTGAACACGAGGCGAGGCTGATAGAAGGCGCCAAGTAAGTTTTTCCCCTCCGGCAGATCGACCCCGACCTTTCCTCCGATGGCGGAATCCACCTGGGCCAGCAGCGTCGTCGGGACCTGCACATACGGGACCCCCCGACGCAAGACGGCCGCGACAAATCCGGTGAGATCTCCAACCACCCCTCCGCCGAATGCCAAGAGCAGCGGCACGCGCATGAGCGAGCGCCGGCTGATCTGTCGAACGATCCGCTGGACCATGACCAGCGACTTCGATCGCTCCGATTCTGGGATGGTGACTAGCCCCAGATTCCACCCGGCTTTCCGCAGCGGACCCAAGAGCAGGCGGCCATAGCGGCGCACGAGCGACTCATGAGAAATGACCCAGCCGTGCCGCGGCAGTTGTAAGGCGCGTAGCTGCGCAGGGAGCCGGCGATAGGAATCAGTGGTAATGATGGCATACGAGCGTTGTCCAAGCTCAACTCGAACTGTCATTGGAGAGGAGCGTGAAGAGCGATGCGAAGCGAGGTGATAATGGAACCGGTTACGACGGCGATCCTGCGGCCGGCGTCGCCGCCTTCTCGGTTGCCGGCGCCTCTTCCTTTTCCTTGGCGGCAGCCTTGCGGGCGCGGATCTTGGCCTGCTTGAGCTTTGGGAGGCCAAGCGCCGATTGCCCTTCGGACCACTGTCCCTGAAGCATCGCATGCCGGACACGCTCATGCCGCTTGAGGACATTGCGGATGCTTGCGGTTGCGGCGGCACCTGCTCGTAACGAGGAGTGAATTGACATCGCTGTTAGCACCTGCTCATAACGTTTTCACGAAACAGTCCTGATAACGCGTCCGCAAACTTGAAAGCTTTTCACTCGCATGCGATTTGGATGGGAACGGCCCTACGTACAAGGTGGTGCGTCCCTCGCGAATCATCAGAAATGCCGGCTCGCCGCGTGCTTGTAACCGTTGCAGTTCTTTCTTGGCCAACTGTGGTCTGGTATACGTGACCACCTGCACCGCGTAGCGGGACTTCGTTGTTCCGTTGTTGCCGGTCGGTCTAGGAGAATTCGATTTCGTTTTTGGTGTACTCGGTGCTTGCACGGCCGCCTTAGGGGGTTCGACCGGTGCGCTCAGCGTCGAGGGCAGATCGCGCGCCAGCAAGAGGCGTTCTGAACGAGCGAGCTGCTTGCCACGTTCCACGCCACATGCAAAAATTACCGCCACACCGATCAGCGTGCCGATCCCTAGTAGCATCGCCTGGTCGTGCCGGAGGCGAAACGCGAACGGGCGTCCGCTGTGGACATGACCACTATGCGCCCGTCGCTCCGACGGCTGAAAGAGCTCAAGTTGCTGTTCTTCGTATCCCATTCACGCGACGCCTCACATTCTAAAAGATTTCCGAGAAGCCGTCAACCCCTTTTGCAGCCAAGAGTTGCAGCGCGGCTTCAACCCCGTTATACTGGCACCACACAGGATGCGCCGCGGATGCCGTTGACCCCTCAGGATCGCCGGTTTCTCCACACGATCCATCGATTGAAAATTTACCTCTTGGTCTTGGCGCTGGCGGTGTTTCTGTTCCTGCTCTGCACGCCGGCTGATGAGATTCGTATTGCCACGTCGGTGATCGGGTTAGCTCTTTGTGCCGTGTTCTGGCTCACCCAGCGTCTTCTCATGCTCATTAGCCGACTTGACCTTGAGCTCAGCAGAACGCTCCAGGTCCTTAAGCGCACCCTGCCCGAACAGCAACAAAAAGAACTACTCAGCCCAGAACCCTGAGCCCCGAGCTTCAAGCGGAATGTGGCGGAACTATTCCGCCCAGTTGCCGTGCGCCCACACAAACTCAGGCTTAATGAGCGGGGCATAGTCATCTGGAATCTCGGCGTAGAACGTAAGGACTTCATACACCCCGGCAACCCCTCGACCGATGGTTTGCGCCGCTCCTTTGACAACCCCGACACTCCAGCCGGCAAGATTGCCGTCCTTGCGAGAGACGATCATCGGAACGCGAAGGAGTTCAAGCGGACAGGTGACGATATTGGCAATCCCTCGTCCTAATTTGTGAAAAATCCCGTTGACCCGTGTGTTAGCCGTTTGAGGCCCATCGGCCCAGCCGCTTGGCGAGATGCCCAGACACATTGCCGCCAGGATCGCCACCCCTACCCCCCTACCTCTGCCCATGCGCATTCTGCACCCCTCCCCATTGTGAATGCCGCGTCCACCACCTAATCGCCAGTCCAATCGCCAGCAGCCCAATCCAGCCTACGATTCCATTGACTAACCGGCTCGTGCCCATCAGCCACGAGAGCGAGGTATCGGGTAGCGCAAACCAGAGTTTATTGACACGCGCCCCGTAGGCGAGCGTCGCGTGCAGGCCCACCGCAAGGTAGAGCTGTCCTGTGCGCAAGTAACTGAATGCGAGCACCCCACCGAGCAAAGCCAGCCCGATGAGTTCAAAGGCTGTGAGCAGATCCCATGTGAGAGTTCGAAGATGCACAACCGAATAGAGAGCGCTGCTAACGATGACGGCGACCCATTTTGAACAGGCCAAGAGCTGCTGCAACAGAAATCCTCGGAACACGAGCTCCTCGACCATGCCGACTAACAGCGCCGTCGGAGCAAACCCCAGGGTCACGCGCCAGAGCTTGAAGGTATTCAACGTGACGGACACCTCGCTCGTGCCGCTGAGGAGCCCGACCCCAACCCATAAGAGCAAGGCGCCGCAGCCCAGCAAGACCCCAAGGCCAAGCGGCCGCCATCCTTCTCGCAGGCGGGAAAATCCGTAGGAGCGCAGCGTTCGTCCCTCCACTCGCGTCGTCAGCCACCACAAGCTGATGACGGCGGCGATGGACACGCATCGACGGAACACTTTCCACCACGAGAGGTCAATCCAGGGATGAATCAGGCTGGACAACACGGCGGCCAGCAACAGGGTGCTGCCTCCAAACCAGATGATGTGAGTCCAGCCGCTCCGACAGGAGCGCTCAGCGATTGCTCGTTCCACGGATGAAGGCCTCGAGAAGCTGACGAGCTTCCTCATCAGGCATAGGGTGCGGAGGGTGTTTCATGGTCCAGGCAGAAATCGAGAGGAGCGGACCGCTTAGTGTTCGATCACGCGCCAAGCGAAGGCATCGAATGGCGTCAATGGTCATGCCGGCGCTATTGGGCGAATCCTCGACGGATAATCGGGCTTCGATTTCGATGGGACAATCCCCGAAGCCTCGTCCCTCGATTCTCAGAAAGCAGACTTTGCGATCTCGCTGCCACGAGACGTAATCGCTGGGGCCGATGTGAATATCCCCCGAATCCAGCCGCTTGGACAAGACCGTCTGCACGGCCTCGGTCTTTGAGATTTTCTTCATTTTCAGACGGTCTTGATTGAGCATGTTGAGAAAATCGGTGTTCCCGCCGACATTGAGCTGGTACGTTCGATCAATCACCGCCCCCCGCGCCATGAACAATTGCGCAAGAGTCCGGTGCAAGATGGTGGCCCCGATTTGCCCCTTCACATCATCTCCAATCAAGGGAATGCCGCGCTGAGCAAAACGGGTCGCCCACGTTTTACTAGACGCGATAAAAACAGGAATGCAATTGATCAGGCTCACTCCCGCCTCAAGACAGGCCGTGGCATACGCTTCAGTCGCCCGCACCGAACCGACAGGCAAGTAGCTCAACAGAATTTCCGCCCGGCTCTGCCGCAAGATGCGGGCCACATTGGTGGGTTTGGTGCGTGAGACAAGAAAGGTTTGCGAACGAGGATACTGGCGCATATGCGGAGCCACACCATCCAAGACCGGCCCCATCTGCACGCGCACCCCATAGCGGGGGTACCGTTTAAGGAATTGCGTCGTGCAATTGGGCTCGGCCAAGCACGCCGCTTCAAGCGGTTTCCCAACCTTCCGCTCATCGATGTCAAAGGCTGCGACGACACGAATGTCGGATGGGCGGTAGCCTCCAATGGCCGGATGCAGCAACCCCGCAGCGTGATGGCCGTTTCGACTATTGCTATTGGCCTTGGCGTAGTAGGCCAAGCCCTGGAGCAGCGAACTGGCGCAATTCCCAATGCCTGCAATGGCGATGCGAATAGGTGCACGAGTCGTCGTCATGAAATGAGCCTCATTCTAGACCGACCAGGCATGGGCGTCAAGCTCTCCTGCGGCAATCGTCAATTCAAACACGCCCTGCTCAGGATACCGCTCCACGACCTGAGCGTCCTTCAGCACCGAGAGAGCAAACCGGCATCGCCGTCCCTGGGGAATGCGCAGGAGTGACAAGGGAATCGCCAGTTCCAGCACCTGCTCCATCGCGCAGGGAAGTTCCTGAGAGTCCACGCTCGCCTGCACGCGCGGATGCGACGTCACGCGAACCTGCGCCTGCGGGCCCACCTCAAGCAGCAGGCTCCACGGCGCATAACTCGCAAGCATGTCCTGGTGAAAATCAAATCGACAATACAGCTGTTGGCCATCGGAGCCATAGGCGATGGTGGAGACGGCCTGCCCGCCTCGATGCATGGCGGCATACTGTTTTCGTAATTCGATTTTTCCGGCATAGAGCCACTCAAAATAGGACGTTTCACGTCCATCGATCGAGGGATGAATCGGCGCGGTCGGTTCATAGAGCGTGCGCAGGACCGGATGGCGGATCGGTTGTTGCAGCGATGCGGGAGGTTCTACTCCGGCCAGACGGTAGGCGTTGATCAGGTGCAGGCGAAACAACCGGTCAAACTCATCCGCTTGCGCCGAAAAATGCGTGTCGCCAAACCACCACATCCAGTCGCTGCCTTCGGCAATGCCCAGGCTCTGCCATGCCTGTTGCGATGAGGGGCTCTTACGATCGAGATGCGCGAACGCTTCCCTGGCCTGCAGCAGCTCACGCCAGGCCTGATTTTTCTCCGGATGCCCGATCCAGGTCGCAAAGTTTCCGTCAATCCATGAGCCGCTGAAGAGCTCAGGCAGCGACTCGGCGTGATCCACCGGGTGCTGTTGGAGAAATTCATTGATCGTGACACAGCGAAACCGCTCATCCTGGCTGAGGGCGTGATAGAGTGTGGTGAGAAAATCGTGGCCATCATTCGGGTAGAATTCCCACGCATTTTCCCCATCCAGAATGATGCTGATGAGTGCCGGCGGGCCTTCGCGGAATTGCTGGTGGATGTGCTCGAGCCGTTTCATGAAGTCAGTGACGGCGGCGGGAGGATCCCATTGGCTGTAGACGAATCCGATCAGATCGGAAAGCTCGCGATCACGAAAGACGATCGCCACCTGACCTTGCTTTCGCCTCATCACATGCGGTCGGTACAGTAACGAGAGTGAGCGGGAAGTCTTGAGCGTGCGCCAGAGAATCTCCTCATCCGTGGCGATCCACTTCACGTGAGCCTCGATGACCAGTTTGGCCACCTCTTCACTCACACTGCCCTCAGAGGGCCACATCCCCTGCGGCCGCTGTCCGAAGGCATGCGCATGGCGGGTGAGCCCTTGCTCAAGCTGCCACTGAGCATCCTCAGGATGCCGGAAAACCTGAGGCGGAAGTGTCAAATGCGGCAGCGCCATATGGGCCGCTTTGCCGTCGCACAAAAGCGGGAGAATCGGATGGTAGTAGGGGGAGGTGGTGAGTTCAATTTGGCCGCGGGCTGCCGCCTCGCGATACGTGGGCACGACGGCGGCCACGAGCGAGAGGTGGCGCTCAAGAACGTAGGATTTATCCTCCTCGGTAAAGTGACCGCCCTTGCCGACCAGGCTGCTCAGGCGGGCGTCCTGGCTGCGCAGCCACGGATCGATCCATGCCAGGTTAAACCATACTTGCAAGTCCAGATAGTCTTGCAGTTTGAATCGTTTCTGCACCGCAGGCCACTCCCCTTCCGCAACGTGCAGTCCACGCTTGGCCAAGAGATCGTGGTAGCGAGGATAGGGCTTGATCATGCGTTCTGGATGGGCCAGGAAGAACCATTTCAGGATAAACTGCCGATCTTCAGCGCTCAGCGCTGCCGCCGGCTTGCTTGAGAGATCGAGAAAACGATCAGAGCGCTTGGCAGGCGGCAGATAGTCTTCAAGCTGATCTAAGAGCGAAGGCACCACATTGAAGGTTTGATGAATGGCTGGAAACGGCTCTAACACCTTCACCATGTCCACGTAGTCCTTTGCGGCATGGAGCCGCACCCAGGGCATGGAGCACTCGCCCGTTACCAGGTCCCGGTAATAGGGCTGGTGCATATGCCACACAAACGCGATGGATAACTGATTCGTCATTCGGGACACTAATCACTAGCCACCAGTCACTAAAAAAAACCCCCTGCCTCTTGCGAAGCAGGGGGCTTGAAACTCAACAATCCAATCTTAGAACTTTACGCCGACAGTCGTAATGACTTCTTGAGCCACGCTGTCGTTGTTCGACGTCCCGTTGGCTGCCGTGCGGAAGACATTGCCAGGGAAAAACACGCCGTAGATCAAGCCGAGTTGGACATCATCCGTGTAGTTGTAGCTGACCACGGTGTCCCACTCAGTGCCGATGAACCGGTTTCGCTTTCCTCCGCCAGCGGGCGAGGTCGGAGCAATGGCGCCCACCGGCAGGAAGAACCAAGAAAAGCGCTGGTTGACGGTTA
This sequence comes from uncultured Planctomycetales bacterium, assembly GCA_964401235.1. GTDB lineage: Bacteria > Omnitrophota > Gorgyraeia > Aquiviventales > Aquiviventaceae > CAYNXT01. Next base: position 5,669 of record CAYNXT010000018.1, on the reverse strand, counting down.
AGTCTTCCATCGGGACCAGGCTGCCGTAGAGTCCCAGCTCGTGCTGGTTGGTTTGCGCCGAGGTGACACCGGCTTGAGCGACGTTGTAAAACCCAGCCGCTGTCGTACTGCGGGTCTGGAACTCGCGCAAAGCTGTGGTGAAATATCCTGGAGCGATCGGGCTCCAGCCTGTGACGGCGGCATCGACATCTTTGCCCGAGAAATAGCGCCACTCGGCGCCAATCTTCGGCGTCATCGCGACGTCGGTCAAGGTGTAATCGGTCCCCAGATTGAACAGCCAGGCCTGTTGGGAGTCGCCGGCTGGCAGAATAGCTTCGAGGTCCGCCACCCGCTTGCCAAACTGGTAGGCGGCTTCGCCGTAGACATTGGCGCCTTCAACCGGTCGAACACTACCTCTCACTCCCAAAGTGCTAACCGAACCATCGCGGTTCCCAAAATTCGTGGTGTCAACGGAATTCCCAATGGCAGCCGTGTCTTTGCCACGAAGGTTGAGGTAGTAGGTTTCAAATTCAGCATTCGCGTCGTCAAACCGCGTACCCAGGTTGACACCCATCAGATTGCGGTCGTCTGATGCACCGGCAACGTTCTCGTCTACTTTGATATAGACAAGATCTGCCGTCAGTGGCATGCCCGCAACGCCATTTAAGTCCAATGTCGCGCGAATCGCGTCAAACGCCGTGAAGTCCGTGAACTCGTTGGCGGTAATGGCTCGGTTGCGATCTCCTACTCCGAGAATGACTCCTGGAAGAAGGTTGCTCCCGAGAACTAATCCGCGACCCCACACAATCGGCTGTTGACCAACCCGAAGGGTGAGCGGAGAGTAGAACAACTCGCGGAGGGTGACATACGCTTGACTCAGATCAAAATCAGCCGTGGCGGTGCCATCAACATTCCAATCTCGCTCACTCGCAAGACGGATAAACGCGCCCACATTCTCAGTCAGATCTGCACCGACATTCACGCCAACGGTGCTCATGAGGAAATCATCTTCACGTTCAAGGCGCCGTGTGGCTTCAGCATCTGTGAAACCTTGATCGTCATCGCCACAGTTCACATCCAAACATTCCCGGTGGAACGCTCTGGCGGTGATGTCACCGCCCACCTTCACGTTCTGGACTTCGGCGAAGCTTGGAACGCTCCAGGCCAGAAGCCCCAGAAGGACTGCGCTGCGAAGCGTAGCCTTCACCATCGACTTACCTCCTTGTTGTGAGTCCCCACACATTTCCCAATTGACCGTAACTTCTTTAAATTGACCCTACTATAGAAAAATGGGCTGAGCTTGTCAAGCATTTTTTAACAAGCATGTCATCTTCTCTATGCATGGTTAAGGAGTTTTTAGTGGACTCTGAAGGACTGCGAGAAATGCGCCTGGCAGGAGTCGGCCCCTCCGTTCGCTTCGCTCACTTCGGTGGCCACCCGCACCTCCCAAGGTAGTCGCCGCTCGTATTCCTCGCGGCTCCATCTATTTTTGTCGGTGCTCCCTTCGACTCCTGCCTATAGAAAAAATGCGCCTGGCAGGAGTCGAACCTGCAACGCAGGGCTTAGGACGCCCCCGCTCTATCCAGTTTGAGCTACAGGCGCGTCGGACCTATACAAACCGCTACTCGCGGGATTCGCTATTCCCCCTTCCCGGTTGGGTACTACTCAACCGCTTCTTCGGAGCAGTCGGCGCTTTCACCGCGCCGCCAGGTCCCTCCTCTTCAGTGGCAATCAGGGCGCGGAGTTTACGCATGGCCGCCACTTCAATCTGACGCACCCGCTCGCGGGTGATGCCAAAAAACTTGGCGGTTTCTCCTAGGGTGCGGCTGATGCCGTCCTCAAGCCCGTAGCGGAGAATCAGGACGCGCCGCTCGCGATCATTCATGTGTTTCAGCAGCGCGTCAATGCGCTCATGCTGGAGGAAGCGCGTAATGTCTTCTTGAGGAGAAGGGGTATTTTCATCCTCCAAGAGATCGATCATCTCGGTCTCGCCTTCCTCTCCGACCGGTGTTTCAAGCGAGGTGGCTTGCGAAGAGGTGACCAGCTCTTGCAGTCGTTCGACCCGCTCAATCGGGAGGCGCATACGCTTGGCGATTTCCCTGGCTGTGGGTTTGCGCCCCAGTTTTTGAGACAGCTCTTCGGTGACGCGCCTGAATTTCGAGATCAGCTCAGTCATGTACACCGGGATGCGCACGGTTTTGCCCTGGTTCGCAATGGCGCGCGTGATGTACTGCCGGATCCACCAGGCCCCGTAGGTCGAAAAGCGAAACCCTTTTTTAGGATTGTACTTGACCACCGCCTTCATCAAACCGAGGTTGCCTTCCTCAATCAGATCCAGCAGCGGCACCCCCAGGTGAGAGTAGCGCTTGGCGATGTTGATGACCAGGCGCAGGTTTGAGAGCGTCATCTGCCGCTTGGCCTTGGTATCGCCCTTCCTAATACGCGTCGCGAGCTCGATCTCCTGCTTGGCGGTCAGCAGCGGAATCGATTTGATGTCTTTGAGGTACGATCGGATCGGATCCATAGCGCTCGCTACCACACTAACCACTATCCACCAATCACTTCTTTTCACTGTGTTGGCGGAGGACGGCTTGGGCCGCGGCCAACCGCGCTACCGGCACGCGATAGGGAGAACACGACACATAGTCCATGCCGACCCGGTGGCAAAACTCGATCGAAGAGGGCTCCCCGCCATGCTCGCCGCAGATGCCTACTTTCAAGCCTTTGCGCGCCGAGCGGCCCTGTTGAATGCCTAGCTTGATCAGTTCCCCCACCCCCTCTTGGTCCAATTTCACAAAGGGATCGACTGGCAGAATGTTCTGCCGCAGGTAATGCGGCAGGAACTTGCCGATATCATCGCGCGAGAACCCGAAGGTCATCTGCGTCAGGTCATTGGTGCCGAAGCTGAAAAACTCCGCCTCCTGCGCGATCGCATTCGCGACCACTGCAGCCCGAGGCACCTCGATCATGGTGCCGACAAGATAGCTCAGGCGCACCTTATAGCGCTGCATCGTCTGCTGCGCGACCTGGTCAATGGTCGCTTTGGCGATTCGGAACTCTTGGGGATGCCCGACGAGCGGAATCATGACCTCAGGCACCATCTTGACGCCGTCCCGGGCCAACTCGCAGGCAGCTTCAACAATCGCCTGGGCTTGCATTTCATTGATTTCTGGATAGGTGATGCCTAAGCGGCAACCGCGATGGCCAAGCATCGGGTTAAATTCATGCAGGCTCTCGACGGTTTCCCGCAGCGTGCGCAGCTCAATGCCGAGCTGCTTCGAGACTCGTTCCTGATCCTCTGGCGTGTTCGGAAGAAACTCATGGAGCGGCGGATCCAGGAGCCGAATCGTCACGGGCAGTCCCTGCATGACATCAAAGATTTTGATGAAGTCCTGTTTTTGAAACGGTAGTAGTTTCGCCAACGCGGCTTTACGCGCAGTGACATCCTTCGCCAGGATCATCTCCCGGACGACGGGTAGCCGCTCTTCGCCAAAGAACATGTGCTCGGTGCGGCACAGACCGATCCCTTCAGCGCCGAATTCGCGCGCCACCGTGGCATCTTGCGGCGTGTCCGCATTCGCGCGGACGCGAAGCCGGCGGGTCTGATCAGCCCAGCGCAGCAGCTGCTTGAAGCTGCTCGTGAGCTCGGGCTGCACCAACGGCACCTCGCCCAACATCACTTCACCGGTCGTTCCATTGAGGGTAATGGCATCGTGCTCCTTCACCGTCACATTGCCGGCGACGAAGCAGTGCTCCTCTTCCCGTACCGTAATCTCACTGCAACCCACCACGCAACATCTCCCCATTCCACGCGCGACCACCGCCGCATGGGAGGTGAACCCTCCGCGAGCGGTCAAAATGCCTTGCGCCGCGGCCATGCCTTCGATATCTTCCGGCGAGGTTTCTTCGCGCACCAAAATGACCTGCTCAGACTTGCCCTCGGTCAGCTCGACTGCGTCATGGGCATTGAAGACCACTTTGCCAACTGCGGCACCCGGTGAGGCTGCCAACCCTTTGGCGATCACCTTCGGTTTGGCCTTGGGATCAATGCCAGGATGGAGGAGCTGATCAATCTGTGAAGGATCGACGCGCAGTAAGGCCCGGTCCTTGGTGAGAAGCTTTTCCTTCACAAAATCGGTTGCAAACTGCACAGCCGCTTTGGCGGTCCGCTTACCGGTGCGCGTCTGGAGCATGAATAACGCGCCCTCTTCAACTGTAAACTCCATGTCTTGCACTTCTTTAAAATACTTCTCAAGTCGCCGGCCCACGCGGAACAGTTGCTGGTACATGACAGGAAACTCGTGCTTCAGCTCCGCAATTGGCTTGGGCGTGCGGATGCCTGCCACGACGTCTTCGCCCTGCGCATTGACCAGATACTCGCCGTAAAACACGTTCTCTCCGGTGCTCGGATCGCGCGTGAAACACACGCCGGTCAGCGAGCGCGGTCCCATATTACCGAAGACCATAGACTGCACCGTGACCGCGGTGCCAGAGAGACCCGTGATGTTATTGAGACGACGATAGATATTCGCTCGCTCATTGTTCCATGAGGAAAAAACGGCGTTAATCGCCAAGCGTAACTGCTCAAACGGGTCCTCAGGAAAGGGCCGGCCGGCCTGCCGCTCAATCAATCGGTGATATTCGCTGACGAGCTCTTTGAGCGCTTCGGCGGGTAAGTCGGCGTCCGTCTTGGCTGAATAGGAGAGTTTTTTCTTATTGAGAATTCCTTCAAACTGTTTGTGTTCCACATGCATGACCACATCACCGAACATCTGGATGAATCGGCGATAGGCATCGTAGGCAAATCGGGGGTTCTCGGTCTTTTGCACGAGCCCCTGCACCGTCCGTGTATTGAGCCCCAGGTTTAAGACGGTGTCCATCATGCCGGGCATGGAGACAGCCGCACCCGAGCGCACCGATACCAAGAGCGGGTTCTTCGGATCGCCAAAACCTTTCTTGGTGACGCCCTCCAGCCAGGCCATCTTGTGTTTGAGTTCCGCTTCGAGCCCTTCAGGCCAGCGCTCGCCCCGCTCATAAAAGAGGCGGCAGGTCTCGGTCGTAATGGTCAGCCCTGGCGGAACCGGTACGCCAAGGTTGGTCATTTCGGCCAAGTTCGCTCCCTTCCCACCCAAGAGCTGTTTCATCTCGGCGCGCCCGTCGGCTCGCCCCCCGCCGAAGACGTAGATAGACCGTACCGTCGTCTTGCTGCCTGCTCGAGCCTGGCGAGGCCGTGTGGCGGCGACACGGCGGCGTGGCGGCGTCGCAGCTTGCAATTTACTCATGTGGTGTCTCCTCGTGTTGTTGTTGCAGAATGGCGAGTTTTGAGAGGTCGGCAACGCGCTCAGTATACAACGTGTGGATCGCCTTCATCAAGGCAAGACGATTCTGCTGCAAGGTTTCGTCCGGATCATTCACCATGACGCGATCGAAAAATTCATGGAGCGGGGCGAAGAAGGCCTCCCCATAGCGCGTGGTCGCTTCAGCATAGGACCCACGCTGCATAAGCTCTTGGAGCGCATCCTTGTTCTCCTCGTAGCGCTTCCAGAGCTGCTGCTCGAGCGTCTCTTTGAATCGAGAGGGATCCACGGTCTCCTGTTTCAGCTTCGAAGACTTGAGAATGTTGCGCGTGCGCTCCACCACCTAGGCGGCCTTCAACAAACCAGCATCTCCATAGAGCCTCGCCAGGCTGC
>CAYNXT010000017.1:12200-18781 GCA_964401235.1 uncultured Planctomycetales bacterium | reverse complement strand
GGCTTGGATAGCGTCCCTGGGTCACCCACCGGTCGACCAGCTTCAGGAGCTGCTCGTCTACCGTGATCGCGACTTTTGTCGTCGACATCGTCTCTCACCTCCTGGTATTCTAATTTATCATACCAGCCAAATTTCGTCAACCCTTGCCATTCCAACGCTTCAGGCGGCTCAATGGGTCCGCCGAGCGGCATAGATGAAGGGCGTGAAATATCGCTTCCAGGAATCGGCGGTGGCCCCATACACGTTGTTTCCAAGAAAGAAATCGACCAGCGCCTCTCGAACGCGCGCAAGCTCCCGCAGGCGAGCCCCACTCCCTGTGTTGGCTAGCGTCAGATCGAGCAACTCCAGGGCACGCTCTAGGGCGCGTTCGGCATAAGCCGTGTTGCGCCTTGCGCGCCAGCTCAGGGCCCGTTCAACTTCACTGGCGACGTTGGCCATCTGCTCAAGGAAGCTCAATTGTGTCCAGCGTCCCGCCGCGAGCTCGCGATGCTGAGGGCTCATCGGATGACCTAACGCAACTCGTTGACGCCGATGTGCTCTCGAATGATTCTCATCGTACGATCTTACCAGGCTACTTGTACTTATTCACAGCGGAATTCGATGGTGGTTTTGTAATCTGGGATTCCTGGAACACATGACGTCTCTCGATCAGTGATGTACGGTGTCACCGGAACTCCCTGTGTAATATCTTCCGGTATTAATTTTCCACAAAAAGGACAATACACAATTTCTTATACTGGATAGCACGAGCTAATGCCTTGCAGCAGAACTTGTAAGGGTTTATTTCATCAGTTATAAGTTTGTTCGCCATGATTTCTCCTGGAAAAATCGTGGACAGCCACCGATTTCTCGCTCTATGTTTAACATCTTAGGGCACCTGTGATCAAGTTGTCTGCTTCCTCGTGCGAGCAAGCTGCCGAAGAAGCTGCCCGAGTTCGGCCTTGTGCATCTTCCCAGAGGCGATGGTTCGCATTGCCTCTTTCAGTAACCCCTTGGGATCCTCCAGACTGATTCCCTGCAATGTAAGAAACACTAGCGCACAGGCCAAAGCTGTCCGTTTGTTGCCGTCAATGAAAGGGTGGTTCTGGGCCACGTGATAAGCGTAGGCGGCTGCCATCGCATACACGTCTTTATGCAGCCATTCCCCAGCGAATGAGGCTTCCGGTTGCGCGAGCGCCGATTCTAAGAGGCCAAAATCCCTTACACCATCTTGTCCACCATAGCGATGGATTTGATCGGTGTGGATCTCGATGACCTCAGCAAGATTTAAAAAAAGCGGTTCGCGCACGTGATTTACTCGGCAAGCGCCTTGAGGGTCTTTGCGTGACGACGGTTAACGGCCTCCAGCGCAGCGCGGAATCGAGCAGCCCGCTTGCCATCGCTGAGTGGTGAAATGATGAGGCTTTTGCCATCGGTCGCCACCTCAAGCGGGGTCTTCATCGTGATGTGCAGCAACTCGAGCACCGGCTTATCGATAACGAGTGCCGCACTATTGCCGTGCTGCGTGAGATGTTTCACCATCCGAAGTCCCTCCCGTAGGTTGGTACTATATTGTACTTACAATGTATCACTTCCTCGTTTCGGCGTCAAGCCGGCCTTACTCGCAGCGGAATTCGATGGTGGTTTTGTAGTCGGTGTCGGAGGCGAAGACGCGGCCGGCTCGAGACCCTTCAACATCTCCGTAGATCCGCGCCACGTCTCCGGCCGCCTGGCTGGCTGCGTTGACTTCTTCTGGCACCCGGCCCTGATACACGGTGACCTCGCTCATGAGCTGCAACTGCTTGTGACCCTGCTCGCGGCAGTGCCGCTGCGCGGTCTTTTGGGTCTTTTGAATGGCATAGGAACGGTCCTGGTCATAACCAACCGCTAACCAGTTGCGATGAGGCGACATCATGACCGTCGCCTCATTCATCGCACACCCTGCCCCCAACATCAACAGACTGACACCGAGTAAAGATCTCATGGACAACCTCCTTTTGTCATTCGTCATTCGACATTCGTCGTTCGGCATTCTCTTTAATGTATCCATAGTGCGGCGATGAGGCCGCCGCCTCGCGACACATTGACGACAGGCTGCGAGGAAAACCGACCTACCAATCCGATGCCGCTAGAGCTGAAGAAAAATCCGGAGACCACAGACCGCTCAACCCAACTGGTCCTGCCGTCGACCAACACAGGAAACGTATCGGTGGGAATGCGCGCGACGCGCTGCACGACATAGCGCGTGGAGCCGTTGAGCGCCTTGCGCAACGTCGCTTCCCAGGTGGATTGGCTGACGGTGTGGCCGATCACCACCCCTTCGCCTCCGAAGAGGGTATTGGGTTTCAGGACGAGCTGCTGCTTATGGCGGCGGATGAACGGCAACAGATCCACCCGGCGGCCGCTCGGATCTGAGACTTTTACCTCCCGCACCAGACGAGTCCACAGCACATGTTCGCGAAAGAACCGGCGCTGCTGCGCGGTAAAGTAGTGCGCGTAGCTGGCGTCGGTGAAGATTTCCCAGGCTGACTTTTGATCGAATTCCCAGGTCAGGCCGGAGATCAGCCGCCCGTGCTCAACGGCATGGCGCAGCGCGGTCAATCGGCGTCCGCTAGCCTCCATGTCCACGAATTCCTGCAGTTCGGAATCGCGGTAGAGCACATCGACTCGGATTCCCTTGGCGACCACATCGCCACGCAGGAGCTTTAGATCCCGCGGATCGACCACAACCGCCTTCAACCCGTGTCGGTTGAGGTAGCCGGCCAGCTCCTGAAATTCATCGGTGCCCGTTGTAAAGTCGGTGTTTTCGATGAGCGCGATCCCCCGCAGCGGTCGTCCTAACCGTTTGGCGACCGCGCCGAGTTCTTCAACCAGGAGCTGGCGAGGATCCGGCGTAGCCGTGATGGCGCGTCCCGGCAATGCGCGGGTGAGCACATCTTCCAGCACATCCAGGATGATGGCGCAGCCGGTCGGCGCATAGTGGACGCCGCCGACGCCCACGGCATTGGGCTCGAGCATCCGAAACTCCGCTTGCCATCGGGCATGATCATAGATGGCGGTTGAATCCAAACGGCCAATGACCGCAACCGGCTTGGCCCGAGGATGGCTGGTCAGCCGCAGCCACGCTTCCCGCGTGGGGTCAAAATAGATAACCCGCCGGACTTCCGGCACGCGCGTATAGAGATGCGAGAGCCGCACGAGGGCGTCTGAAAGCAGTTGAGCCGTGCGATGAAAATAGAGCAGTTGCGCGCTCGTGAGCACCCAAGGCTTGAGGGCGATGTCAATGAGGCGGGGACGGCCGGCATCATCGGTGTAGCGCATCCCCCGCACGTCCGCCAGAGCTCGGACCGCCTGCAGCCGATCTAGCAGGGTCCGGCGTCCCAGGCGCCGAAGGGGCTGGTCAAGCACTCCTCGAGGAAGATAGTCCATTGGAATCGTAAGGGTCAGATCCCATTTACGCGACTCGCGTCCCTTGAGGGGTCTGACCCTGTCGTGTATTCTAACAGCGCCTGCGGCTTCAGCAAAGACAAATCTCGTCGACTATGCTATGATTCGATTTTAATGTCTGACCGAACGCTCCCTCGCAACCTCGTCGCCCAAGTGCTGCGCGACCTCACACACCGCAACGTGGACTATGGCGATGTGCGGGCCGAGCGGTTGCTGCATGAGAATCTGGTCGTCGAGCAAGGTCGCGTCTCCTCTGCTAGCCTGTTTGAAAGCGTGGGGATCGGTATTCGCGTCCTGCTCAAGGGCTCGTGGGGGTTTGCCTCCACCCCTCATCTAACCCTTCCCAGCCTCAAACGGGCTGCGGCGCAAGCCGTTGAGCTGGCGAAGGCCGCCGGGCTGCTGAACCGTCAGCCGCGCCCCTTAGCCCCTGTTGAACCTGTTAAAGCCCGCCATACCTCCCACTACACCGTTGATCCGTTTGACGTGCCTCTCTCCAAAAAATTGGACTATTTGCTGTGGGCGAATGCGACGCTGCTGGGGCCGGATGCCATTAAGCGCGCCACCTGCCATATGGACTTTTACAAGCGCCGCAAACTGTTTTGCTCGACTGAGGGGGCGGACATCGAGCAGCGCATCATCGAAAGTGGAGCCGGTCTTGAAGTCGTTGCCCAGCGGGGCGATGACGTGCAAACGCGCAGCGCGCCCAACTCGCACCATGGCGCACTGGCCCAAGCCGGGTATGAGTACGTCAAGCAGCTTGATCTAGTCGGGGCGGCTCAGCGCGCCCAGCATGAGGTGCTGCAGCTGCTACGAGCCGAGCCGCCGCGCGCCGGCGCGACGACGATCGTCTTGGATCCCACGCAGGTCGTGATGCAGCTGCATGAATCCTGCGGCCATCCGACGGAGCTCGACCGCGCGCTCGGCCAAGAGCTGAGTTATGCCGGGGGGAGTTTTCTCACCCCTGATCAGTTGGGCCGCCTGCGCTACGGTTCACCACAGGTGAATATTGTGGCCGACGCCCTGGTGCCCGGTGGCGTCGGCAGCTTCGGTTTTGATGATGAGGGCGTGCCGGCCCAGCGGGTGGACCTGGTGCGCGCGGGGATGTTTGTGGGCTACTTAAGCTCGCGTGAGTCGGCGGCTCGCCTTGAGCTGCCTGCCAGCGGCGGAGCGATGCGAGCCGAGCACTGGAATGTGCCGCCGCTCGTGCGCATGACGAATGTGAACCTTGAGCCTGGGGAGGCCACGCTGGAGGAGCTCTGCCAAGGGATCAAGCATGGCTATTTGTTATCGACGAATAAGAGCTGGTCGATTGATGATAAGCGGTTGAATTTCCAGTTTACGACTGAGGTGGGCTGGGAAATTATCAATGGCGAGCGCGGCGCCATCGTCAAGAACCCGCTCTACACCGGCATCACGCCGAAGTTCTGGGGAGGCTGCACCGGGGTCGGCCGGCGGGAAGATTGGACACTCTGGGGCGTGCCGAACTGCGCTAAGGGCGAACCCATGCAGTTGATGCACGTCGGACATGGGGCCTCCTACGCCCGGTTTGACGGCGTCATGGTCGCACCCGCTCGATGATCGGCGAAACCCGGCTCCTGACAGAACTCTCCAAACTGGTGAAGCGCACGCACGCAGATGGTGTCAGCGTATGCGCCCATGCCAAAATCCGCCGCGTCTTCCGATTTGCCTACGGCGCCATTCATCAGGACCTTACCCAGGAAAGTGTCACCGTCACCATCAAAGTCATTCGAGACCGGCGCATCGGAGTCGCCAGCGCCGACACCCTGGAGCCGGCTAGTCTGACTCGCTGCGCGAAGGCCGCGCTGAATATTGCGCGACATGCCCCGCCGCAACAGTCGCTGCCTGAGCTGCCCCGAGCCCACCACATCAAGAACACACAAGAATATGCTCGGAGCACGCCGCGTCTGAGCGCAGCACAGTGTGTGAACGCGCTCAAGCATCTGGTGCATCTGACCAAGGGACTCGGTGCAACCTTGGCCGGTTCGTTTGTGACCGGCGAAGATGAATTCGCGGTGGTGAACTCCTCGAACGTCCGCTGTTACGCGGCGTCGACGATCTCAGGGGCCAAGCTCGTCACGATGTATCGCGCCTTATCCGGCTATGCCAGCGCGGTGCATCGCGATGTCGCGGAGCTGGATTTGGAAGCGCTCTTGAAGCGTTCCCTGCGCCAGTCGCTTCACCGTCATGATCCGGTGGCTCTCCCGCTTGGGACATACGAGGTCATCTTGGAACCTGAAGCGGTTGCTGAATTAGTCACCTGGTTAGGATATATTGCCTTTGGAGCGAAAGCGCTCGAGGAGCGCATCAGTTTCCTATCAGGACGCATCGGAGAGCGCGTCATGCACCCTGATATGACACTCTATGATGACGGCACTGAACTGGGAAGCTTGCGGCTCCCGTTTGATTTTGAAGGCACGCCGAAACGCCGAGTGATCTTGGTGGATCGCGGCAAGGCCGCAGGCGTGGTGTACGACACGATTTACGGCCAACGATTTGGCCATGCCTCTACCGGCCATGCGATGCCGCCTGATGAGGCGGAGGGGCCGCTACCGCTACATTTGGCCATGGCACCAGGTCGGGCTAAGGTCGAGGAGATGATCCGCGGGTGCGCGCGTGGTCTGCTGATCCCCCGATTTCACTACGTCAACGGCCTGTTACATCCTCGAGAGGCACTCATGACCGGCTTGACGCGCGAAGGCGCATGCCTGATCGAAGACGGCAAGCTCAAGACCCCGATTACGACGCTTCGCTTTACGCAAAGTTTGTTGGAAGCCTTTCAGCATGTACGCGGAATCTCCAAGAAACGGCAACTCGTCGCCGATCCGAGTCAGGAGCTCGGCTGCGCGCTCATGCCGACGGTGCATCTGGCCAAGTTCGCCTTCACCGGCCACTCGGAGCATTAAGATGCAAGCCCGGCGTTGTCCATGGTCCATAGTCCAGAGTCGATGGTCTGGCGATGGACTATCGACGGTGGTCTATGGGCTTACTCTGGCAGGCTTATGCTGCGCTGCGGGGTGCGCGGTGTTGTTGCCTCCGCATCGCGTGAGTGGGGTCCCCACTGGTACGCCGACCCAGCTTATCGACGATGGCTACCATGACTACGCCGGGGTCCTTCATGTGCATACCACGTACTC
>CAYNXT010000017.1:4032-12190 GCA_964401235.1 uncultured Planctomycetales bacterium | reverse complement strand
GCACGGCAGATTTGAAGATGCCATCCGGATCGCCAATGCCCAAGATCTCGACTATATCGTGTTCACCGAACACAACACCTTGCAGCCGCTGCGAGACGGTCGGCAAGGCTGGTATGGCGCCACATTAGCGCTCATTGGCATGGAGATCTCCGCACGCGATGGCCATTATCTGGCATTGAATATCACGCAAGAGATCGATCGACACAAGCTGACCACGCAGCAAGTTATCGATGAAGTCACTCGGCAAGGAGGACTGGGGTTTATCGCGCATCCGTATTTTAAGAAAGCGCCGTGGCGTAACTGGTCTGTCACCGGATTTACCGGCATCGAAGCGTATAACGTCGCGCACGATACGCTGGACGAAAACAAGATGCGCCTAGCTCTCTGGACGCTCACCGCCCCTGTGGAACCGTTTTATCTCTCTATTCTCGACCGTCCATACGACCCCCTGGCGAAATGGGACGAAATGATCCAGCAACATAGCCGAGTCGTCGGGATCGGCTCAACCGACGCGCACGAATTTCATGCGCTTGGCTTAACATTCGCCTCCTACGACATGCTCTTTCGGATGATCCGTACCCACCTGCTCATCCCCTCAGACACGCTGACCCCGGAAGGGGCCTATGAGGCGTTGCGGCAGGGTCATGCGTATCTTGGCATTGAGCTGTTACAGCCGGCCAGAGGCTTTTCGTTTGTGGCCGAAGCGGATGGGCAAATTGTTGGCATTATGGGCGATGCTGTGCCGTTACAGCCAGAGCTGCTCATCAAGACTGCGGTGCCGGCCATGGCACAGCTCTCTCTTTACTGGAACGGCCAGCTCTATGCCGCATCCACCAGTCAAACCTGGGAGGTGCCGATCAAGCTACCCGGTGCCTACCGGCTGGAAGCTATGCGCAACAGCAAACCCTGGATCATTTCTAACCCCATCTATGTCCGCCCGGCAAACGAAGCACCCAGCACCCAGCACTAAGCCGTAAGATGCCTCGCCTCTTTTGCTTAGTGCTTAGTGCTTATTGCTTAGTGCTGATTGGTGGATGCGCCTCGGTCCCCCTCCGAGCAGACCACCCACTCCCTCAGCCGCTCCCTCCTGAGATCCGCTCGTACTATGACTATCCAGCATCACGTGGCCGTGCGATTGTCTACCCGCTTGAGTCGGATGCGCGCGTTCAGCGCGCGCTCGTGCAGTTTCCTCTCGCCACGGAGGATCTTGATTCGCCTGAACCGGTAGTCGAATTTGAGTGGTTCGAAGTTCGCGGGCCGGGCCGCCGGCCGGCGATTCTGGTGAATCCGATTTTAGGAGGCGACTACCCGCTTGAGCGTTCCTTCTGCCGATTTTTCGCCAGGCAGGGATTCCATGTCGCGCTCGTGCATCGCAAAACGCTGAAGATCTCTCCGGAGCATCCCATCAGCCACGTGGAGGTCCTCCTGCGCCAAGGCATCCTGCGTATTCGTCAGGTGGTGGATTGGATGGAACGCCAGGAGAGCGTAGACGCCTCGCGAATGGGCAGCTTCGGGATCAGCATGGGGGGAATTGCCGGCATCATTATTGCGGCGGTCGAACCGCGCCTGCGCTGCCACGTCGTCGCGCTGGCCGGCGGGCCGATTGCAGACATCTTAGTGAGCTCTCACGACCCCCTGCTGGTCAAACCGCGCCAACGCTATCTTTCCTCCCACAACATGAGCCTTCCCCAGCTCGGAGAAGCGCTTCGTCTGGCCGTGCGTACCGACCCGATTCAGCTCGCACCCTATATCAATCCCCGCCACCTCTTCATGGTGATTGCTGTTGCGGACCGGACGATCGGCACTGGCCATGCGCGGTCATTGTGGCGCGCGCTTGGCCGGCCGCGCGCCACCTTTTTGCCGCTGGGACATTACACCGCGTACCTCGCGCTGCCCTATTTGAAGCGGGCGAGCTTGCGGTTCTTTCAAGAACAGCTACAATAGAAGCATGTCCATTCAGCGAGTCATCTTGGCCAAACCTCGGGGGTTCTGCGCCGGCGTTGAGCGTGCCATCGAAGTGGTGGAGCAGGCGCTGGAGCGCTTCCCAGGCCCGGTGTACGTGCGCAAGGAAATCGTGCATAACGCCCATGTCGTCAATACCTTACGGAAGAAGGGTGCTCGGTTTGTGAATGAGCTCACCGATGTGCCGGAAGGCTCGACCGCGATTTTCAGCGCGCATGGCGTCTCCCCTGCGGTGCATGCGGCTGCGAAGCAGCGCGCGCTCAGCGTGATCGATGCCACCTGCCCGCTCGTCACCAAGGTGCATGTGGAGGCCAAGCGATTCGCGAAGGAAGGGTACACCCTGCTCTTGATCGGCCATGCCGGCCATGAAGAGGTGGAAGGCACCATGGGAGAAGCGCCGGCCTCGATCCGTTTGGTCCAAACAGTCGAAGCGGCGCGCGACATCCAAGTGGACAATCCGGAGAAAGTCGCGGTGATCACGCAAACGACCCTGAGCGTCGATGATACGCGCGCGATGATTGATGTCCTCAGGCAGCGATTCCCGAAGTTGGTCGCGCCGACGAAGGATGATATCTGTTACGCCACCCAAAACCGACAAAATGCGGTCAAAGCCGTTGCGAAGGACGCTCAGGTCATCTTGGTAATCGGCGCGAAAAACAGCTCCAATTCGATTCGGCTGACGGAAGTCGCTGAGGACGCCGGACGACGCGCCTATCTGATCAATGACGCGAGCGAGATCAACCCGGCCTGGTTTGCTGGAATCGACACGGTGGGGGTTACTTCAGGAGCCTCAGCGCCGGAACACCTGGTGCTTGAAGTGCTTGAAGCGCTCAGGCGTCTTGGCGCCACCCAAATTGAAGAACGAGAGCTCGTGCACGAAGACGTGAGTTTCGGCCTGCCCGCTGAATTAGCGTCCCGCTGAGCGTTTGCGTTCCTGACGATCAGCACGGAGTGTGTCCACAACTGAGGTGCCGCTGGTTGCTCCTGTCTGACCCCAATGTAACAGGGTCACATCTGCCTCAGCCGGCGCATTGGTATCCCCGCTGTTCCTCGCAAATTCCACGTGGTCGCGATCCAACTCAATAATCACCTCATTCCCGACAAGAGCCTGCACCTGAAGCGACTCGTCACGATCTGCTTCATCGCGCATGCGCAACATGACTAACGAGTGCGGCGCAACGATGGATCCGGAAAACTTGCCTGGTTTCACAATCACCGCGCCAGGGTAAATGACTTGTGAGATGGGATTCGACCGTTCGACGTTAGCGAGAGCCCCTGCTGGACTCATTTGATAAATCTTGACGCCATTCGGAATGGTGCGTCCTGAAGAATCAACCGCAGAAACCTTCGCTGCAAAGGAGACCTCCCACTTCGGCTGCATGCGCGTCACGGCCACCGTGAGCCACCCTGGCAGGGTGATGTGCGTTTGGCCAAAAGGAATGTCGATAAAGGAGGCGCTGCGGGCGTTCAGGTTATACCATTGGTTGCCCATGAGATAGATGGACGTCGGCTGCCGAAACACCAACTCCGGCGGCCGGTTCAGCAGCACATCGGCGAAACCGGTCGGCGAATCCGGCCCGATCATTCTCGCAAAGAGCGCAATGTGCCCTGACGCCGGATCCTGATCGCTCATGCGAAAAGCTGCATTCTCATAGCGATCATCAATTACCGTCACGGAACCTCGCGGAAGCGGAAGCCATCCGGCTTGCGCAGAGGTCACCCATGGGACATCTTGCAACTCCTCCAATGCTCCAGCCGCAAGCATTCCTTCTACATGCTCCGAGGAGCCGCTGCGCATGCCGCTCCCGAACTCAATCCCGGTATAGTCCTCTGACCGAATCCCTTCCAGGACTTCGTAGCCCCTCTTGAGACTGAGCATTTCTGAGGAGACGGCCGCCGTCAGCGCATCGCGATCGTCCACGTTTGCCAACCCAGTCAACTGCAGTGTAGAGCTCGACGTCGGCACGGTGCTCACAACGGAACCTAACATCGAATACAGATTGCCGCTTACGAATGTATTCGGAAACTCTCGGCCGCCGTGCACGACGATCAGACCATTGGCCCACACCCCATACAGCGGGCCCTCTTCGCTCAGAGTGCTTGACAACGTCGTGTTGACCGCCTGCGTACTGGCGCGGCCGATCGTTGTAATTTGCCGGGTGAGCTGCTGCGAATTAAGCGACAGAATTTGGCCGGCGAGTGTTTGAATCGTAAACGTCGCGTTCGCCAAATTAGGAACCGGCTGGTTCGTCACGTCATTCAGCCCTTGGCGCTCCAGCCGTCGGACGGTTGAATCCATCGCCCCCTCGGCCACCCAGAAAGTCTGAGCGACATCGCGGGATAGATTGGCAGCACGAGTTTCGGTCATGGTGCGTTGAAGTGAGACGCCCCCGAAAAGGAGCATGGTGAGGGCGACGAGATAAACCGAGAGCAGGAAGACTGCCCCGTGGTTGGGGCTTTGAATGCGCATTCCCTCTCCTTCGGTAGCCCCGCTGTCCCTGAGGTGGACCGGAAGCTTTGCGTCCCACGATTACTCGTGGTTTGCCTTTATCGAGAGTCTACTCATTACTTACGCTTTAAGTGTACCTGAAGCAGGCTCAGGAAAGCAAATAATGTAACCTATTGATTGGCAGTGTATTGTAACAATATCTCAATATTGAAATAGTGATAGGGGGTTGAGGCGGCAGGGGTCGTGGCCTGCGCATTGGCCACCCAAAGGTCTGGCCAAGCAAATATGACGCTTTGGACGTTGGAACTTGGAGCCACCTTCTGAAGGATTGCGCGGGTAGTCTCGGGTGTCAGCTGACCAAACTGCGCCTGGAGATCCTCGACTTGGCCTAGATAGCGTCGATCATAGGCTGAGCTTCCACGTGGATCCTCAAGTCCTGGACGATGGGGATTGCCTTTGGAAGCGATCTGCTGATTGCGGATGATCGGGTCCATCGCCGTATCGGCCCGGACCACCGCGTCAGGCATTGGCCGAGCGTAGGAGACGGCATGCTCCGCCGGCGCGTCGGCGCTGAAGATCCGGTTGTGCCGATGTGTGGTTTCAAGCGCCAGCGCTTGCTTCGTCTTCGCATCCGCGATGACATAGTTGATGCCGACGGTGCGCCGCGCCTCTTCTACCACGCGGGCGGCCGTCTCCAGCGAGTCGGACTCTTCTAAGAGGCGGCGGATCACAAACACCATGGGCTCGCCGCGAAACGTCGCATCGATGGTCTCCGCCCCGATTTGCCCGACCGAGAGCTGGGCATCGTTGATCCCGGTTAAAACGCCGACAAATCCCGCCCATCCCAGGCTGACGAACGCGCGCTTCCCGGTGGGGCGCACCACGAACACGGTGGCAAACTGTTGAATGCCGGCATCGATATTCCAGTCGAGGTTGCGGCCATGGATGAGCCGACCGTCTTTAGTGGCTGAACCCCAGGCCGCGAAGTTCGAGCAGGAGTAGGTGCGATCAGGAATCGCATGCAACCGATAGAGATCCTCCAGGGGCACGCCGGAGCCATCGGCAAGACCTCTCAGCTCTTGCAGATAGGCCGCTGGAATGAACGGTGTGGCCTGAGTCCAGGCATGGTCCAGCCACCAGTTCACCACCCATTGCCCTACCCACGGAACTTTCAAGTAATGCCGGAAATAGCCCAGCACTTGTGTGACGGAACCACGAACCTGCTCACGCAGCAGCTCCCCGTGTTGGCGACCTAGCTCATAGGGGGTGCCGGTCAGGTGCACGATGGGAAGATCGCCCTCGTACTCAACCTGCCCCGCCTCCGTAGTGACAAGTGGCAAGTGGCAAGTGACCAGTACACTCAGCATCGATGCAACCACGAATGGGCGGCGACGCATCACTCGTCACTCGTCACTGATTTGAGCATCTGGATGAGTCGATCCGTGATGAGTTCGCCGGTGTTTGGACCGTTGAACGCCATCGAGGATTCGTACTCTTGTGCCCCATAAAGGGCCTCAGGAATGCAGTAACCGATGTAGTCGTTTGCAAATCCTACCGTGATCACGTGCAGCCGCTGCGCCTGTCCTGCCTGTGCCAGACGCTTGCTCAACACCGTGCTGAAATCACAAGGGGCTCCTGCAAACACTACGTCCCCAGCTCGCACGAGCGAGAGCGTCGCATCGTTGTCCACAAATCGCTGTCCTAACCATTGGGGCATGACGACGCGCCCGAGGCGAAGGCGAGCCGGCGGAAGACGCATGATCTCCGACGCGCCATGGATCATGCCCAATGGCATCGGACGCATCTGTTCGATCACCTCCGCTGCACGCTCGGCAAGAACTAGGCCGATCCATTCGCTCCGCTTAAATCCATTGCCGGACTTGACCGGGGCCTGGTCGGCCACCGCTCCGGCGAGAAACAGGGCGGTTGCTCCAGGAAATCGGCGCTCCACCTCGCGCCTGAGCACACCGGGATAGTCGGCTGAGAGCTCCCAATTCCAGGCCCCGAGTGTTGTCGGGTGCGCGGAAAAATTCAGAATGATCGCCTGAGGCGTCCGCGTG
Source organism: uncultured Planctomycetales bacterium (assembly GCA_964401235.1). Taxonomy (GTDB): domain Bacteria; phylum Omnitrophota; class Gorgyraeia; order Aquiviventales; family Aquiviventaceae; genus CAYNXT01. The sequence goes on along the minus strand of CAYNXT010000017.1, from coordinate 5,719 downwards.
CCAGGGTGATAGAACGCGACCACGCGCAGCGAGGCATCCACTACACCGCCTGCTTCGACTCGATTCTGTACGAGGCCTTCAGTGAGCGCCTCGCCGACTGCGATCTCCACAGGGCCGCGCGCTGACTCATACGCGCGCGCGACGGCCTCCGCCGTCGACTGGACAATGGCATCAAAGACCGTCTGGTCAAAATGGCCCATTGAGAGTTTTTCGAAGAACGAATGGCCGTAGGCTCCCGGGCCTGAATGGGTATGAGTCGAGGCGACGACCAAGAGCAGATCCGCCGGAAGGCCGCGTTGTCTAACGGCAGCACGCATGGCCTCATACAGCACCTCGTCGATGATCAGCAGATCGCAGCTGACTAGAGCGACCGTTTGCCGCCCATCATCGAGAACGACTGCACGTGCCCCCACCGGATCGTGGAGGCCACGCGAAGGTCTGCCCTTGCGCCGGCTATACCCCGCAAGCGGCACCCCGTTCGGGAGGACAAACGATTCTTGGGCGACGCCAAGGCGGACCTCGGCAGCTTCAGTCGATTGGCTCCAACACAGGAACAACGCCAGTACGCTGCAGCTGATGAACCAGGTTCGATGCATTTATTCCGTGGGCTTCTTCAGCGCCGAGAGCCGCTCTCGTGCCAGTGAGAGCGCCTCTGCGGTGGTTCGAATAGCCCCCTCGGCCTGTGCTTCTTCAATGGCCCCCAAGAGGTCCCCGATCAATGGTCCAGGCGTCAGATGAAGCGCCTCCATGAGCTGCGTTCCGCTGAGCAACCGAGGAGGTTTGACCACTTCTTCAGCCTGAAAGAAATAGGCTCGCAACATCTCTTCGACAAACGCCCGCTGTTGATCGACCTGATCGAGCCGCGACTTGCGGCCTCGCGTCGCCAGGCGATCCGCCCACCACTCCAGCAGGCAGGCTGGGCCGTGATCGCCAAGGTCTTTATAAAATCGGTACACCGCTCGGCGAGTCACCTGGGACTCGCGGCTTAAAAAACCCGGCCGCAAGTGATGGCGTACGAGGTGCACCACCATATCGGCTTCCCGGTTCGCCAGGCGCAGGCGCTCCACGATGCTCACAACCAACTCTGCCCCGGTGTGCTCATGACCGATAAACCAGATATCGCCATCGTCATGGACCTGTCGATTCGCCGGTTTGCCCACATCGTGCAGCAATCCAGCCAACTTGATGAGACTCTTGCGCGATCGGCGCTCGACCATCTGCTCTGCGCAGTAGCGCGCAAGCGGCTCGCGCAATTCCACCGTAAACTCCGCAAAGTCGCGGAGAAATCGGTCGGCTTGGGCCACGGTTTCAAGCTGATGTTGCAGCACATCCAGGTGATGAAAGTCGCCTTGCTCCACCCCCCGTCCGGCGGCTAGCTCCGGGATCAGCACATCAAAGACGCCCAGCTCATTGAGATCGCGCACCGCCTCTGCCGCACGGTCCGTGTCGAAGATCGCAATGAGCTCATCGCGAATCCGCTCGCCAGAGACCTGAGGCAAGGAGGGGACCGCGCGCACGATCAGCGGCCGCGCCGAAGCCTCCAAGATAAACCCAAGCTGTGCGATGAAGCGAGCGGCACGCAAGATCCGTACCGGATCATCCGCAAACGTCTGCGCGTAACATGGAATGAGCCGTTTGTGGCGCAGGGCGTCTTGGCCGTGCAGCGGATCAATGAGGGGATGAGATC
>CAYNXT010000017.1:0-4022 GCA_964401235.1 uncultured Planctomycetales bacterium | reverse complement strand
GCCTACGCCGACCTGCATGCCGGCGTGCGCGTGCGGCAGGCCGACCTCAAGAACGAGGTCGGCCGCAAGGTCCCGCAAGGCGAACTGGCGCGCACCCACGTGCTGTTGACCTCCTTCCGCCCCTCGGCGCTCAAGCGCCTGGGGCTGGGCCGGCTCGCGCAACCAATCGGAAAGCGTAATGGCCATGGCATTGACGGTAAAATCTCGACGAGCCAGATCCGCTTCGATCGTTGGACCGCGAAAATCGCACAGATCAAGCTCAAACCGCTTCTGATGCTCCTCAACGATGATGCGAACCGTGCCTGTTTCCTCATCGAGCGGCACAAACGCGCCAGGCAGAGAGGCGGCGAGTTCTTTGCCGAGTGCAACGGCATCGCGCGGAATTGCCAAATCGATATTGCACGCGTCGGCGGCACGATCCAAGAGCTGATCGCGAAGCAGCCCGCCAACGAGATAACACGGAATCCCCTTGGTGTGAAAGAACTGCTGCGTGCGACGAAGCGTGTCAATCATCTTGACATTCCGTAGCAGCCTGGCACAATAGAAGACAGATTATTCAGGACCGTTTCGATAGCATTCATTGTATGCCGCGACGTTCGAAGTCTGAAGAGCTTCTCGATTTTGAAATTGCCTTTTATGAGAAGCTGCTCACCGCCTACCCGGATTTTATCGACGTCCTCCTTCCCCTCGGCGATGCCTATACCAAGCGCCACCTGTACGATAAAGGGCTCCAGGTCGATTTGCGCTTGGCCCAGCTGCGCAAGGACGACCCGCTCTCCTGGTACAACCTTGCCTGCAGCTACTCCCTGCTGAGCCGCATCGATGAAGCCTTCGAATCGATGCAGCGCGCCATTGCTCTGGGCTACCGCGACGTGCAGTACCTGCAAAAAGATCCTGATTTAATCAACATCCGCCGCACGCCCAAGTACCGGCAGCTGCTTGAATCCTTCGCCGCTCTGGCCGGCGGCCAAGCCCCTACGCACCCTGCTTAATCGTTTCGGCTCCACAAGCCTCGGCCAGCCTTGCGAGCCTCTTGCGAGAGCGCGCGAAATGTCTCGGCGTATTTCACGTTAGGCGGAATCGTCAGCGGCTGCGCATAGCCTTGCCGGAGCAACTCGGCATTGACGAAGAGCGGGCCTTCATAGACGTAGGCCAGGAGCCGTCCATACCGATCGTGGGTTTGAGCATCGTACTCGAGTCGCACGGACTTACCTTCCACTAACTGACGATTCAACGCACTCGCCTCTTCCCCAAATGGTTCCGGATCTCGCACCCATTGATCACCCTGCTTCCGGCGCACTTCAGGTGTATCGATACCGATATAGCGCACGAGCTGCCCAGTGCTCAACTCAATGGTATCTCCGTCGGTCACACGCCGCACATGCGCGACCTGGGGGAGGGTGGGATGACAGCCGCCGAGGAATAAAAGACTGCTCCACGCGACGAGCAGCGCGTGAGCAGTCAGGCAAGTAAGCCGGGTGTGCCGCGTCTTAGCGCTTAAGCGGGCGGCCCGCCTTCGTCTCCAAGGACTGAACCTTCTGTATGATACGGCCAGAGCCTGGCTTATCTTTGCGATCATCAATTCGGATGGTCGTCATGACCCGATCGCTCGAGCGGAGAACGGCTTGGTGGCACTGCTTGGCCAACGTCATGATACGATCCCATTCCCCCTCTACTACCGTGCCCATCGCCCCGACGCGATAGTCCAGGCCGCTCTGGTCAATAAGCTTAGCCACCTCCGCTAACACCGTGCTGAGGCTCGCGCTTTGGGTTCCAATCGGGACAATTTCCAGCTCGGCTAACATCTCTGTCTCTCGTCATTCCACTATATCAAGGAAAATCAGGGACAGCCACTGAATTCCTACTGCGGTAGCTAAGAAATCGGTGGCTGTCCCCGATTAATTCGCAAACGGCACCCACGGTAACTTCACATGGACAAAGGTCGCGTCCAAGATGAGGGCTTCCTGGGTGGTCATGAGCCGGTTGAAGTGGTAGACCGAACCGGCTTTCGGCAGCCGAATGTTCAGCGGCAAAATGCCGGTATCCTGCAACCGCGTCTCGAAGCTCGACATCGTCTCCCGAAAGTTTTCCGCCTCCGAGATGCTCGGTGTCGGTGCGCTCTGGGGAACGGTCATCGAGGCATCCACGATCTCGCCGTAGGAATTTATCACCTCTTTTCCATCGCGTCCTAACTCTGCTCTTTTCACTGCAGCAACCTGATCTCCTGCTCCCCTGTCTTCTCCAAGTCCTGATTGCTTCCGTTTGTAGTACAAGCGGTCTTTGTCTTCGTCCTGGCGTCGATCACCACCCATCACCTGACTAACAATACCACTCCGGCCTGATGCTTCGGCCAGCATCATCTGGTTGAACGGCTCATCAAGAAACTCGGCCTGGGCATAGCCACGATCCAAGTTGCCGCTCACCTTCAAGAACTTCACCGTGTTGGGCGCATAGACCGACCAGTTGGCAATCGTGGTTGGGACATCCAGCACCGGCCCCTGCAGCGCAAACCGCCCGACACCCGTCAGCTCAGGCCGCTCCTCAAAGTAGACCAGCTCCACGGCCACGGCCTCAGCACTATCGGTCATCGCATCAAGGGGAACGAGCAGCTCGCTGTTCTTGCCTTCAACCGGCTTGACCGATTTGCCACTGACAATGCAGCTCCAGAGCGTGGCATCCTTGGGTAAGACGACGCCGAGATACTGTTTCTTATTGGCCTTGATCAGATACGTCGCCCGCGTGATCAGCTCGCCTTGCTGGGAGAGCACTGTGATAAGCTCCCCGCGCTCGGCGATGGCCGCCAGCACAGCATGGTCCTGGTGGCGCGTGAGTGCCAGCGTCACCTGGTATGGATGCTGGTGATACTTAAACGCTAGAATGGCTGGCGAGCCCATGGAAGCACTCAACGCTTCAGGCAACTCCCGCACATCCACGCGGTTAATGCCTTCGGCCACGCTGGGCACCAGTTCAATATTGCCGGAGCGCGAAAGCGCAATGTAGCCGCGCTCCTGCTTGACGCCGGCAAGCCGCAGCGCCGGAACCTGATACTCGCTGCTGTGATCCGCCAGCGTCTGCTCGCCTTCAAGAATCAGGCGGTAGGTTGAATCCTTGAAGGAGAAGTTCAGTGTCACCAGCAATGTTTTGTGCCCTTCGGTCTCGGTGACATGCCAATCATCAATGCCCGCGCCTCGGACATTCAACAAATTGACTTCCGTTGGAAGCTGAACGCTCAGCGTTCTCGTCTCTCCCTGCGCCATGCGGTAGTCGATGATGCTCATCAGGCGTGCCAACTGCTCTTCAAGCGTCACGAGCGTGTTCACCTCTCCGTAGAGCACCGGTTCGATGTTCACCGGGGTTGCCGGTTTGGTCCTCCAGCGCAAGTCGATCTGCTCGGAGGCACCCAGACGAGCCGTGAGCTTCACCCCGCCTCGAGATCCATCCGACGCGTGTTCGACGTAGAGTTGGTCTTGCTGTCGCAACTCGACATCCTTGCGAGGAACAAACAGTGTCAGCGTAGAAAATGTCGCCTGAGGAATGCTCAGCCGCACCCCTTCAAACTGGCTGTCTTGGGCCAGCGCGGTAGAAAATTTCACCTGCACCTTATAGGTTCCTTTACGGCTCACCACCAGGACATACGATTGGCCCCGAGGAGCAAGATGAGCGTCACCGCTCTTGTTCACATCGATGGCGGTAATCGTTGCCCCGGCAATGGCGAGAGGGATTTCTGTCCACCCATCTTGCATCACTCGAATCGTGAAGCGTCCTTCCATCCTGGCGATCTGCTCTTTAATATCGCCGGTATACTCGGCCGCTTCGATCACCCATGCGATCGGCTGCGGCCGAATAAACATCTCTGATGCTTCGCTCATGGGCACCCAGCCACCCATTCCTATGATCCCTACGATGACAACCCCAAGAATCCGCTGCACGATGTTCATCCTGCACCTCCTGTTACCCGATGAGACACCGCAGCCCAGAAAAAGTTCCCGCGGGAGTATGCCTCCGACCAGACCTGCTCGCTC
>CAYNXT010000016.1:0-19223 GCA_964401235.1 uncultured Planctomycetales bacterium | reverse complement strand
CGCGGCACCCTGCCCCGCAACTCGTTGACGCTTAAGCAGCCTTCCCAATCCTCGAGCTGTTTCTTGGACGCGTTGAGGATCTTCGGGTTGATCAACACCGTCAGCGGGATCGGCCCTTCGCCTGGATAGCGGCGGTTCGCATCCACCTCGATGACCGCGATTTGCTTCGACGTGTAAACCTGCGGCGCAGCAAGACCCACCCCATCGTATTCATGCATCGTCTCGATCATATCGTCGATAAACCGCTGCACTGGCGCTGAGGTGATACTTTCCTTCGGCACCGCTTCGGCAGGTGTGCGAATGACAGGGTGGCCCAATCGAGCAACTTTCAAGATCGACATGCTCAGCCGGAGACGATCGGGTTGGAGGTAGGGCCGGCTTTGGTCAGCGGCTGATACTCGGGGTGGCGCTTGAGATAGGCATCTGAGATGTAGGAGCAGGACGGAATGACGGTGAGCGTGTTGGCCTTGGCATACTCAAATCCGGCTTTGCAGAGCTGTTCTGCCACGCCGCGACCGCGAAACACTTCCGGCACATAGGTGTGATAGAGGTCGAGCTCTTTGCCGGTGAGCCGGTACATAAGGCAGGCTTCGTAGCCCTGCATCTTGATGCAAAACCGGCTGCCCGCTTTGTCGTGCTGGACTTCAAGTGGCTCAGGCATGATTTGCTCATTATAGAGACGATCGCAGCCTCTTGCAACACAGCAGCCGTCACGGCTGCGGGTCCTGTGGCGCGCAGCCTGCTCTCGAAGCCTCCGACCAGCCTGCGAGCGACTTATGCGGTCTCAGCCCGAAGGGCGCCCGGAGGCCGCATCCGGAGCGAGCAGGTCTGGTCGGAGGCATGCTAATCGAACGTTCCGCGGAGCGTCGGCCTGACAGGACCCCCCTCTCGGGCATCTTCTGGTATCATAGGTAGGTCATGGATTCCGTTGGGATACTGCTCGATCAGATCGCGGAGCAGTTGCCGCAGAGCCGCGCGGAGCTGCGCAAGCTTAAGACCGCGGTGGCGGCCTCCGCGAAGCAACCATTCATTCGCAACGACGCGTTGCTCAAACGTTACCGAGTCGAAGTCGCGGAAGGGCTGCGTGCTGCTGACCAGCAGCTTGAGCAGATTCTCACCCTCAATGGCATCCGCTCGCAATCCGGCATCGCCACGGTCACCGTCATCACCGAGCCGTATGCCTGCCCTGGTCGCTGTGTCTATTGCCCGACCGAATCGCGCGCGCCCAAGAGCTATCTCACCAACGAACCGGCCGTCATGCGCGCACTGCGCAATGACTACGATCCGTACCGCCAGGTCATCAGCCGCCTGGAAGCGCTCGATGAAACCGGCCACCCGACGGACAAGATCGAACTCATCATTAAGGGCGGCACCTGGTCGTTTTATCCCGATGCCTACCAGCGCGAGTTTATTCGACGCTGCTTCGATGCGGCCAATCAATCTGCTGCAGGTTCGCTTAGTGAAGCGCAGCAGCTGAATGAAACCGCGAAGCGCCGTCTCATTGGCATCACGATCGAAACGCGACCGGATTACATTAACGCCGCGGAAATCTGCAGGCTGCGCGAACTCGGTGTCACGCGCGTGGAGCTGGGTGTGCAAACCCTGGATGAATCGGTCCTGCAGCTCATCGTACGCGACCATGGCACTGCAGAGATCCGTCAGGCGACGCAACTTCTCAAGGATACCGGGTTCAAAGTCGCCTACCACCTCATGCCAAATCTTCCGGGGGCCACTCCGGCCAGCGACCTGGAGAGCCTGCGCACGCTGTTTACCGATTCCGGCTATCAACCAGATACGCTCAAGCTGTACCCTTGCGTGGTCATTGAAACAGCCGAGCTCTATGAGTGGTGGCGCGAGGGACGCTACCAGCCCTATGACGATGAGACGCTGATTGAGCTATTGATCGCCATGAAGCAAGACGTGCCGCCGTATGTGCGCATTGAACGGGTGATCCGGGATATTCCTTCCACGTCGATCCGGGGAGGCTGTACGGTCACGAATCTACGCGAAGAGGTGCTGCGACGCATGCACGCACGTGGATCGCGCTGCCAGTGCATCCGCTGCCGCCAGGTGCGCACAGTCACGAATGGATCGTTTCAGCTCCTCAGGCGCACCTATGAGGCCTCAGAAGGAACAGAGGTGTTCTTGAGCTTCGAGGACTCTGCGACCGATCAACTCGCCTCACAACAACGTTTGCGCCTGCCTGCCCCTGCCTCTGGCAGGCAGGCAGGCCGTCCCTCCAAAGCCATGACAGAGTTCCCCGCACTGCACGGTGCCGCTCTCATTCGGGAACTGCACTCCTATGGACCGCATGTCCCCTTGCGCCAGCGCCACAATGGCGCGGTCCAGCATCAGGGATTCGGGCAACAGTTGCTGCGGGAAGCGGAGCGGATCGTGCAAGAAGAGTGGGGAGTGCAGCGTATCGCCGTGATCGCCGGCGTAGGGGTACGCGACTACTATCGACGGTTCGGCTACGAGCTGCAGGATACGTACATGGTGAAAGAACTCTGATCTTGCTCTCGTCGTCACCGCTAAAACGCAAAAATCCGCAAAAACGCGAAGGACTGGCTAAATCTTTTGCGTCTTTGCGGTTTTTTGCGCTTCTGCGGTGATTAGTTCACCAGCTTGTTTCCTGGGCGCTTGGGCGGATCGTTCTTCGGACGCTCAGGAGCCGGAGGATTGTTCTTTGCGGCAGGGGTGAGTTCTTTGTTGATAGCGGCGTAGGCCTTATCTTCCTCCTCTGAGGCGACGATCGCGCCGACCGGACACTCCGGCAGGCACAAGCCGCAGTTGATGCACACTTCCGGGTCGATGATCATAAACTCCTGACCCTTGTAATCGATTGGGTGAATGCACTCAACCGGACACACCGTGGCACAGACTGCGTACCGCTCGCCTAAACACTTTTCCGTAATCACGTACGACATGGACTAGCCTCCTTGAGTGGGGATATGCTAGCGAACTTTACACGCTCGCGTCAAGCACAAGATGCGAGTCTGTGTCGCGCACCCCGTTGAGCTGGCGAACGGTAGAGAGTAATACCGCCCACTCTTCATACGGTTCGGCGTCCACAAACGCGATGATGTCATGCTCGCCCGTCACCTGGTAGACCATCTTGACCCCGGCCAACTTCGCGACTGCCGTCTGGACCGTTTTTTCCTGACCCGGTGCCACATCGATCATGATAAACGCTTTTGGCATCCTGCACCTCTGGGATGTATTGTAGCGTGTTGGGAGTTGCAGAGTCAATTGGAAGAGCGTATCGTGAAGAGCCATGGGTTTGGCCGGTGTCGCTTCCCCCGCAGGCACGGAACGGTTTCGCCAACGCTTTGGCACGCTTCACCCTGATCATTTTCGTCCCCTCCAAAATCTGTGGGGCTCTTCCGTCGGGCTTGGCACCTACTTAGGTGATGCCACCGACGCCATCGATGCCTCCTATCAAGACGCCATTCAGGCGGCACTGGGCAACGGTTGCAATGTCCTCGATAGCGCCATCAATTACCGGTGCCAACGCAGCGAACGGGTGATCGGCCGCACCCTGGCCGCCCAAGTCGCGGCGAAAGCGCTCATGCGAGAGGAAGTAATTCTCTGCACCAAGGGCGGCTATATTCCCTTCGATCAAGAAGTCCCGGCCGATCCAACTCGCTATGTCATTGACGCAGTCATTCATACGAACCTGGCTTCGTATGACGAAATTGTGGCAGGGTGCCACTGCGTTGCCCCCACCTTCCTCGATGCCTGTCTGAAAACCAGCCTGGCCAATCTCAGAGTGGACACGATTGACGTGTACTACCTGCATAATCCTGAGCAGCAACTTGACGAGGTGAATCCAGAGACATTTCTCGCGCGGATGGAGGCCGCGTTTGCTCTTTTGGAAGAACACGCGCGCCACGGCACCATCCGCTACTATGGCGTGGCGACGTGGAACGCCTTTCGGTGCGCGCCGACTGCGCGCGAATATCTCTCGCTGGAAACACTCGTCCAGCTGGCTACGCGCCTTGGCGGAGCTGATCACCACTTTCGCGTCATTCAATTGCCGTATAACTTGGCCATGGCTGAGGCGTTCTCCTTTAAGAATCAGCGCGTAGGAGGGGACACGCTGACACTGCTGGGGGCTGCGCAGCATTTTGGCTTGTCGGTGGTTATCAGTGCCAGCCTGCTCCAGAGCAAACTCGCGCAGTTACCAGCGACGCTGAGCGATCGGATTTCCGGACTCTCAAGTTCGGCGCAGCGGGCCCTCCAGTTTGTGCGCTCCACCCCTGGCGTAACCACCGCCTTGGTGGGCATGAAGCAGCGCGCTCATGTCGAGGAGAACCTCGCACTCGCGCGCCATTCGCTGCTGCCTGAGGAAACGGTGCGCCACTTGTTCGATCGCAGCCGGAGCAGCCGATGAGGTTTACTTCGCCTATGGCAGCGGGTCCTGCCACCTGCGGGACCCCGCCGGCTGTCCTTCCTCTGCGTGGACCTGGTGCGGTCGTGCGCGACGAAGCGTCCTTGGCCGCGGTCGAACGGCCGGCCGGCAGGGGCCTCCCCTCCGGTGTCACCCGCTGCCGGGGAACTGTTCGACAGAGCATTCGATTTTGCTTATTGCTTAGTGCTTATTGCTTACTGCTGATTGGTTGCGCGAGTTCGAAGCCGTTGATGGCTGTCGCCGTACCTGTGGTCGACCTCCGCGCAACCCCTCACACCTCGGCACAACCCAACGTCCATGACTTGGCTCAGGAAACACAACTGCTCTACGGCGAACAGGTGCGCATCATGAAGAAGGAAAAAGAACAGGATGGCTGGGTCTATGTAGAGGCTGTAGAACAACCCGAATTTTCCCACGCCAAACGATGGCAAGGCTATCCAGGGTGGCTGCCCACCTCTGCCCTGTTACGATGGCAACCGCTACTGTCTCCTAACATCGTGGTGGTGGAACGCTGGGCCTCGAGCTGGACCGATGGCCATGCGCTCACTCCTGCGCCATGGCACTTTGCAATGGGCACACGGTTGCGGGGAACGAATTTCGGGGATCACTTATGGCGCATCGAGCTGTTGGATGGCTCGATGGTTTGGATTCGATACACCGCGGCGCGACGGCTGCACGACTTGGCCGCGCTCGATACCATGCAGCGTCGCCAGCTCATCATTCGCAATGCGCTTGAGCTGCTGGGCGATCCGTATTTTTGGGGCGGACGCTCGCCCTACACCGATATCGTGAAGCATCAGGTCACCGGCGTGGACTGCTCAGGGCTGATCAATATCGCCTACCGGGCCGCCGGAGTGGATGTTCCGCGCGATGCGCATGAGCAATTTTTGCGCGCCCGTTCCATTGCCACCCTGCAGCCGGCTGATCTGATCTTTCTGTCTGAACGTGAGAGTCCTCAACGTATCGTGCATGTGATGCTCTATGCCGGAGACGGCCAAATCATTGAAGGGCCTGGCACGGGCCAACTCGTCAGACGAATTGCTCTTGAGGAGCGGCTCGGTCATTCCCTCGGACAAACCGTGTCCTTCGGCACGTACCTCCCGTAAATGTCGATTGCCGATTTTCGAATGTCGAGTAACGGATTAGCCGTTTCCTATTCGATGTTCGACATTCGTCATTCGTCATTTCCTTGGCCTGTCATTTTCCTCGTACTTATTGTGGGCACGCTCCTGGGTATGGCTCAACATCCGCGCGGCGCGCGCCTGTTTCGCTGGCTGCCAGTTCCACTGTGGTGCTACGCCGCGCCCATGATCCTGATGTCGATCGGCTGGCTCCCGCAGAAACACCCGGCGTACGCGCAGGTGATGACGCTTGTGCTGCCGGTCGCACTCGCGCTGCTGTTGCTGGGACTTGATGTGGCAGCCGTCATGCGCGTCGGCGGACGCGCCCTGGTAGCAACAATGATTGGAACAATCAGCATCGTCGTCGGTGCGCCCCTTATCGCTTGGGTGCTGCGTCAGGCGCTACCGACTGACGCATGGAAAGGGGTCGGCGCCCTGGCCGCAACGTGGACCGGTGGAAGCATGAACCTCGTCTCGGTGCGCGCTATTTTGGAAACCCCTGAGCGCATCTTCACATCCCTGATCGTTGTGGATACTCTGATCGCGTACGCGTGGATGGCGCTGCTGGTTGCGCTGGCTGCGCGCGAAACCGCCGTGAACCGATGGTTACGGGCCAAACCGTTTGAGCCAACGCCGCCGTCCGTCTCGCACCATGCTCTACCATTTGCTTGCACCATACGTGCGAGAATCGTCTGCCTCCTCATCGCCGCGGCCGTCACATGGGTCGCTGCGTTCTTGGCTCTTCTCATGCCTCTTGGCCCTCTGGTGAGCTCGGTCAATGGGTGGATTGTGCTGCTCGTTACCACGATCACGCTTGGTCTCTCATCCGCAGCCGGCGTGCGACGGCTGCAGCAGTGCGCTTCTTCGATGGGCTACCCGTGGCTCTACTTGGTGTTGGCTGCTATGGGTGCTCAGGCCAGTCTCAAGGCGCTGTGGTCGGCTCCAGTGTGGCTGGTCCTTGGGATCGGGATCGCCGTGGTGCATGGCCTGAGCATGCTGATAGCCGGACGACTGCTGCGCATCCCGCTTGGAGTCTTGGCAACAGCCAGTCAAGCCAATCTTGGCGGCGTGGTCTCCACACCGATCGTTGGGGCGGTGTATCGCCTGGAGCTCGCCCCAATCGGACTGCTGCTCGCCGTCGCCTGCAATGCGGTGGGAACATATCTGGGAATTTTTTCGGCCGCCTTGTGCCGCGCACTGCTGGGAGATGGGACATGAGTGCGTCAGCCCGCAAACCGGTCGTCCTGGTCGTCGAGGATCAACCACCATTTAGCCAAGAACGAGTCGCTGCGCCCTCCGTTGAGCGGTGAAGACGCGTTGGCCAAACTCGATCACGCCTTTCATAACATGGCGCAAGCACTCCAGCGCGCCGTGCAGGAGGCACGCACGGCAAAAGAAGCAGCCGAGGCGGCGAACCAGGCCAAGAGCGCATTTCTGGCCAAGATGTCCCATGAGCTGCGCACGCCGCTCAACTCGATTCTTGGATTCACCGATGACATCCTTGATCTGTCCAAAGTCGAAGCGGGCAAGTTGGAGCTGCGTCTGGGCGACAAATTGACAGCGCCCTCTCACGCCAGTATGCGGGCACCGGCTTAGGCTTAGCGCTGTCGAAGCGGCTGGTGGAACTGCACGGAGGTCAGATGTGGTTTGAAAGCGAGGGGAACAACAAAGGCACGCGGTTTTTTGTCACGCTACCCGAGGTTGCGAAAGACCGCGACCACCTTGCCCAAAATGGCCAGAGCTTGTGACTTGGTAATCAGCAGCGGCTCCATCGTGGGATGCTCGGGTTGAAGCCGCACCTGATCGCCCTCCTTGAAGAATCGTTTGACCGTGGCCTCATCATCAAGGAGTGCCACGACGATCTCTCCCTGCTCCGCGGCAGGTTGCTGGCGCACGATCACAAAATCACCGTCGAGAATGCCCGCGTTGATCATACTATCGCCGTGGACTTTCAGGGCAAAGTGTTGCGCGGCATTAGCTGAAACACTCGTGCCTAGCCAGCTGCCATCCACCACGACATGCCCTTCCACTTGCTCTTGCGCCAAGATCGGCTGACCCGCGCGAATGCGCCCGACGACGGGCACGCGGATCGCCTGCTCAAAGGGTGCCACCAGATCGACAAGCCGAATGCTTCGGGCCCGGGGTTCGCGTTTCAAAAATCCCTTCTTCGCAATCGCATCGAGGTGCGTCGTCACCCCTCGGAGACTCTTGATACCCAAGCGCCCGCCGAGCTCGCGAATGGTTGGCGGATAGCCGCGCTCGCGAATCCATTCGCGGATTGTCTCAATCACGGTATGTTGACGTTTGGTGAGTTGTTTGGCCATCGAACAAATCCAAGTATACTAGACGACTGTCTGCTTGACAAGCAGGCTCAGGATGATTACAACTAATAGATATTTCCCATGACACCAGCCGCGATTAGCATCACCGAGTTGACCAAGCGCTACGACACCGTCACGGCGCTTTCGAAAATTTCCTTCGACGTGCCGGAAGGCCAGATCATGGGCTTCCTGGGCCCGAATGGCGCCGGAAAAACCACGACTCTCCGTATTCTCACCGGCATGATCGCTCCTACTGAAGGCACGGTGCGTATCGACGGGATTGATGTCACTGAGCGCCCGCTTGAAGTCCGTCGGCGCATCGGCTATCTGCCGGAAAACGTTGCGCTGTATCCTGAACTGCGGGTCGAAGAATACTTAGCCTACCGCGCGGTTATCAAAGGGGTGGATCGGACCAAGCGCCGCGCGCGCCTGAGCGCGGTGCTGGAGCAGTGCGCGCTGACGGATGTGCGCCGAAAGCTCATCGGACGGCTCTCGAGGGGATATCGCCAGCGGGTCGCGCTGGCGGATTGCCTCGTCGCGCAGCCAAAAATTTTAATCCTCGATGAACCAACGGTGGGACTCGATCCGAACCAAATCCGCCAAACGCGCGAGCTCATCACCATGCTGGGCCGCTCCGCGACGATTTTGCTCTCCACGCACATCTTGCCAGAGGTTGAAATGGTCTGCCAGCGTGTCGCGATCATTCATGAGGGACGCATTGTGGCAGTGGACACGCCGGATCAGCTGCGACGTCGCCTGCGCGGCGTGCAGGTCATCCGAGTCCAATTGCGGGCGGAAGCCGCGTCGGCTGAATCCGCGCTCAAGCAGCTGCCCGGCGTCGTGCGGGTCAGCTCGGCCGGACGCAGCGACGGCGTGGTGTCGTTTGACGTTGAGTCCGGCGCGGATGCAGATGTGCGCGAAGCGATCTTTCGTCTGGCGGTCGAGCAGCGGTGGACGCTGCGCGAGCTCTCGTCCATGCAAGCGTCGCTTGAAGACGTCTTCATTCATTTGACGACCCACGAGCCGAGCGGTGAAACCTCATGACAACATTCCTGGCCCTTACCGCTCGAGAGCTCAAAGCATTGTGGTACTCTCCCATCGCCTATGTCGTAGGGGCGCTGTTTCTCTTTCTTCAGGGCTTTGTGTTTTGGCTCCTCCTGCTCGCCTTAAACGATCCCCGCGCCGATCCTTCCTGGACGATGGCGCAAGTGTTTTTCGGCGGCACATTCTTCTACTGGTTCTCAGCGCTGATCATGGCCCCGCTACTGACCATGCGAACGTTCAGCGAGGAAAAGCGCACCGGCACGATTGAACTGCTGCTCTCGGCCCCGGTCACGGACACGCAGGTCGTGCTCTCCAAGTTCCTCGGCGCCTGGCTGGCGTATTGCGCGTTTTGGGCATTGACCTGCGTGTTCTTCCTGGTGCTTCGAATACTCACCCCGTTTGACTGGGGGCCAGTATTGATCGGCTACGCGGGGACCTGGTTGTTGGGGGCGGTCCTCATTGCTCTTGGCGTGCTGGCCTCAAGCCTGACCCGCAATCAAGTCATCGCCGCGGTGCTGTCGTTCGTCATCATTCTGGTGCTCTTTTCCATCGGCATTTTGGATGTGTTTGTGCGGGATCCTGAAGCCAGCAAGACCATCCAGTATCTCTCGCTGATGGAGCATCTACGCGACTTCTCGAAAGGGGTGCTCGATACGCGGCCGGTGTTGTTATATACGAGCGTCGCGATGATCTGCATCTTCCTCACGCAGCGCATCATTGCCAACCCTCGGTGGCGCTCGTAATGAAAACGCGGCAGATTTTCTCTTCGCTGAATCTCGTCACAGTGGTGGTGCTGTTGGGCGTGTTATTCATCATGCTCAACTGGGTCGCGAGCCGTCGGTACGCCCGCTGGGACTTCACGAAGCAGAAAATCAGCATGCTCTCAGATCAAACCATTCAAACACTCCGCTCGCTGGATGCGCTCAGTGAACCGGTGTCGATCGTCGTGTTTTATGAACCGAGGCATCGTCTCTACGAATTGGCCAAAGATTTGCTTAAGGAGTACTCCCGTGCGAGCTCGAAGATCCATGTCGAGTACATTGACCCGCAACAAGATCTGGCGCGCGCCAGACAGCTCGTCCAGCAGTTTCAGATCGAGCAGCCGAATGTCGTCGTCTTTCAGTTTGGCCCCCGGCACAAGCACCTCTCCGAGACCGAACTGGCCGACTATGATTACGCGAGCATGGGGTTTGGAGGCGAGCCGCGCGTGAAGGCCTTTAAGGGTGAGGATACCTTTACCTCGGCGATCATCAATATCACGACCGCTCAGAGCCCCTTGATCTGGATTACTACCGGCCATGGAGAAAAGTCCGTTGAGGCGGCCGATCAAACCGGTCTGGCGGACCTCAAGAAGTATCTTGAACAGCAGAACATGACGGTCAGCGCGATGAATCTGCTTGAGCAACCGAACATTCCGCCCGACGTCAAGCTCATCATCATGCCAGGACCAACGCATCGGCTCACGGACGCAGAGCTCACCGCGTTACGAGCCTATCTTGAGCGCGGAGGCCGACTGCTCGCACTGATCGACCCGCTCACCGAGACTGGACTAGCAGGGCTGCTAGAATCCTGGGGGGTGACGCTTGGCAACGACATCGTCGTGGACCCGGCGCGCCAGCTTCCATTCGTCTCGGCAGCGAACCTGTTCGTCACGACCTACACGCAGCATCCGATTGTCGAAAAAATGAAGACACTCATGACGCTCTTCCCTCTTGCTCGGTCGGTGCGTCCGGCCACCCCGGCTCCTGCTGGGATCACGGTAAATCCGCTCGCCCTGACCTCCGAGACCGGATGGGGAGAAATCAAGACATCGGAACCGGCATTTGAATTTCAAGAAGGCGAGGATCTGAAAGGCCCTGTATCCATCGGGGTTGCAGCAGAGCGCACGGCCCCCCAGACCCCGCCAGCTGAAGGAACAACCGCAGCACCTACCCGCTTGGTCGTCATCGGGGACTCAGATTTTGTGATCAACGCCCAACTCCAGAACGTCGGTAATCGCGACCTCATTCTCGGGACGATCTATTGGCTGATCGAGCAAGAACGGCTCATCGGCATTGGCCCGAAGGTGTTGGAATCCATCAAGCTCAATCTGAACGCCGCGCAATTAGGCCGGCTCTTTTGGTTCAGCTTCTTGGCCATGCCACTGCTGTGCGGACTCTGCGGTGTTGGCGTGTGGTGGGTGAGAAGGCGGTGATTAAGCAAAAACTTAATCACCTAATCACTTAATTACTTAATCACGACTCTCAATGCGTCTCAAAACAACATTAGTTCTCCTTGCGCTCACCATCGGCATCGGCGCGTACATCTCCCTGTACGAAATCAAACAGCCCTCGCCTGAAGAGCGAGAGCAGCGTTCCAAGCAAATCCTCACGATCGCTCCGGAGACTGTGACACAGGTAACTGTCGAGTTGCCTGCTCAACCAGCATCCGATGGTCAGCCGGAGCGCCCCGCTCTCAATGTCACCCTCAATCGAGAAGGTGCGGGGTGGACTCTGGCTCCCAAAGGGCTGCGGGCGAATGCCGAGTTAGCCAACAACATCCTCAGCGGGCTCTCGCCGCTTGTGGCCGATCGAATTCTCACCAATACACCCGAGCGCCCGCTTGATCCGGCAGCCTATGGGTTGCAACCTGCCAGAGGAACGCTCTCCATAATCGCCACTGACTCGCCGACTACCGTGTGGTTCGGCGACACGACCGCGGTTCAGCAAGATCAGTATCTGAAACTGTCCAACCGGCCCGAGATCTTCATTGTATCGTCCTCGCTATTCAATACGCTCAATGTCCCGGCGGAACAGTTTCGAGATGCGATGTTATTGCAAGCCGATACGTGGACAATCAGCCGCTTGATCATCACCTCGCCGCAAGGCACGCTGGAGCTCACCCAGCAGGATACTGTGTGGAAGCTCGAGCAGCCGATCAACGATCGAGCGGATCGCAACGAAGTCAACAGCCTGCTGAGTCAACTGACCGCCATGCGCATCGCCAAATTTGTTGATGATGAACCGCCGCCAGAGCAGCCTGCCCAGTGGGGATTTGATCAGCCAAAGGCCAAGATCACGATCTACCCGGACCAGGCAAGCGAACCGGTGACGATCGTGTTCGGCAAGACGATTCCTGAAGAGACCGCGCTCGTGTATGCGCAGCGTAGTGATGCGCAGCCGCTCTATGCCGTGGCAGCCTCCGAGGTAGAGACGCTGCTGCGCGATCCTAATAGTCTACGGTCAACCGCTGGCCTTGAGGGCTTCCCCTCCGCTGTTTCCAAGGTTGAGGTCGTGGCAAAGGGCTCTCCCTGGACAATCGAGCAGCAAGAGAATCAATGGCGCGAGACGGCTTCGCAAACAGTCCTGGACGCAGCTCGGGTGATGGAGTGGTTGAACAAACTCTTAGCCATTCGCCTGAGCGGCTTTGTGGAGGATGGATCTGCGGAGCTGGTTCGCTATGGATTAGAACCCGCCACGGAGATGATCACCGTATGGACCACCGATGCCTCAAGTCCGCAACGAGTCCTAGTCGGCACAACCATTGGAGACACTACAGAGCGCTATGGGCGTATTGAAGGACGTGATGCTGTCGTGCGACTCCCTGCGATGATGACCGAGCTGCTGGCGACAAACCCCGAGCAATTCCGCCCTACCCCGGAGCCCCCGCCTACTCCGCAGGCCTCACCCGCGCCTGCCACAACCCCTCCTCAGCCGGCTTCTCACTGACGCTCGCGGATCAAGCGGCGGGCGCGCAGGATGCGCTGTGCCACCGTGGCGTGAATCAGAACGCTCAGCCCCAGGAGCGTCCACCAAAACAGATCATGTCCTAACGGCCGCCAAGGCACGAGGGCGCTCAATGCGAGCCCTCCCAGAAACAGCAGGCTGCGCTCCGTGCGTTCCATCAGGTCAGGCCATTCAAGATTGGCCACCGACACTTCCATCGCGGCCCTGGCTTTGGCGTAACTGACCAATAGCGAGCCTGCCAGCACCAGCGTGATCAGCAGCCAATAGCCGCTCACCGCTGCTACGGTGAGGGCGATCAGGAGTTCCACGTAGCGATCGGCCATCGCATCCAGATACGCGCCGAATTTGGTGACACGCCCCCCGGCACGGGCCACCGCCCCATCCAATCCATCCAAGAGCCCGACTGCCAGACTCGCAACACAAAATGGGAGCACGGCGCGCGTGCGCCAAAACATGAGACAGACCAGGGATGCCAGAACGGGGCAGGCCAGGGTAATGGCAGAAGGAGGGATGCCGCTGCGCGCAATCACTGAGGCAAGCGGTGCGACCAAGCGATTGAATGTCGCCTTGTAGGTGCTGGTTAGCATCCGCCAGCGCAGCCTATCCCAACACCACAGAAGCACAGAAGGGCCACAGAGACACAGAGGACGACCATGTACGACACCGTCTCAGTGTTTCTGTGGAGTTCGGTGTCATCTGTGGTGTAAAGCGAGGGTGGTCGATAATCTTACGAGCGGGTTTCGGTGGTGTGCTCGTCAAGGAAGTTGAGCTCGTTGAGCCACTCCTCATCATCCGTGTTAGAGAGTTCGTCATCTTCAAGCGGCAAACTCTCATCCTCATCAAGCAGCTCAAGCAGCTCCATCGTGTGCTGGAGCCATTCTTCGTCGCTGCTCGGCGACTCGGCTAACATCAGGGTCGCCTGAGGAGGGTTGGAACGTTGGGTGAGCACGACAGCGATCAGCACCCCGGCCGCCACGCTGGCAAACACCATGCCGGTGCGCGGCCATGAAAGCCACGGCGTAGCAGCCGGAGCGGTTTGAGGGCGCTGGATCGCGCGGATTCGCTCCATGATTTCGCCGGTAAAGCGTGATGGGTCATGATGTGTCGGCTCCTTGAGCGGATGCGTCAAGAGCCAGCGCTGAAGCCATGATGTCGGGTTCATGTGAGGACCCCCTCCTGTGCCACCCACGGGCTTAACTCACTCCGCAGGTGATCCGTCGCCCGAAAGATATGCGACTTAACCGTGCCGAGTCGACACTGCATGATCGCCGCCACATCCTCAAGCGGCAGGCCGTGAACATGATGGAGGACAAATGCGGTGCGCTGTTTGCCCGGCAACGCGCCAATAGCTGCGGAAAGCCGCTGGCCCAGCTCACGATTCGAGACGTGCTCACCGGGCTTGGCGGTAGGATCTTCCACGTCCACAAAGAGACTGGACTCATCCGCCGCACTCGGCTCGCCCACCACCAGGGTGGCGCGAGGCTCTCGAGCCCGCCGCTTATAGACATCTTTGCATTCATTGACCACGATGCGATACAGCCACGTGGAAAACTTGGCTCCGCCCCGAAACCGAGCCAATGCGCGATAGGCGCGAAAGAAGGCCTCCTGGGCCGCGTCTTTCGCATCGTCATAGTTGCCAAGCAAGCTAAAGGCCACTTGAAGTGCCTGGCGCTGGTAGCGGTCCACGAGTTCAGCATAGCGCTCCACATGACCCTGCAAGACCGCGGCCACCGCGTCGGCATCGCTGTGATCCATGATTCGAGGTAGTATAACATTCCAGAGGCGGCTTAGCGTCCGTTTCGACGAGCGCCCCCTCCGTCACGTGCCCCACCCCCTCGCGATCCACCGCCGGCAGGTCTCCCACCCCCCCGATGCGCTCCGCCACCTGGACCGCCACCCTGGGGACCACCGCGCATGCCGGGTCCACCGCCTCCTGGCCCCTCCCGACGCATCCCGGGACCGCCCATTCGATGCTCTCCGCCCCCCTGCCCGACCCCGTCGCGGCCTTGCCCGGCTCCATGATCGCGCACGCCTCGCTCACCGTTCCCACGAGGTCCTGGAGGGCCGTCCCGACGGTCACGAATATTCTCTCGGTGATCTTGGCGCCGCTCCTTAAACTCTTCTCGGCGCTGCATGAGCTGATCGTAACGCTGGGGGTTGTTCTGCTTCAGCTGCTTAAGCCGCTCTTGCACCTGCTCTCGGCGCTGTGCGACCATCTCTTGAAAACGCTCGGGATTGTGCTCGCGCAGGAATTCGAGCCGGTCCTGACGCTGCTCCTTGAGCCGGTGCATGACTTGCCGAAACTTCTCAGGGTTGGTTTCTTTGAGGTGGGCCAGCCGTTCACGCAACTGAGTTTTGTGCTCCTGCACGGCCTGCCGGAAGGCTTCAGGGTTCTCCTGCTTTAACTGGCGCAACCGAGCCAGCTCGGCTGCTCGGGGATGAGCACGGTCGCGGACATCCTCTCGCCTATCGGCCACGTCTTCACGCCGATCATACCGACTTTCGGTATAGTCACGAGATTGAGCGTACGCGGGAGCTGCTAAGCTGCCAGCCACCACCATGAACACGATCGAGCTCAGATGTCTCATAGTCGTATCCTCCTCTTTGGCCTCTGAAGCCCAGGCCATCGAGGCCGGGGCGGAATGCCGAACGCGGTGGGCGTTCGGCCTTTGTCCTACTAGATTAGACGCCAGGCAGGCAAAAAGGTTTACATGAAAGAGAAGAGCGAGGGATCGTGGTTCGTCGTTCGTGATTCGTGGCTCGTGTACTACACGAACCACGAGGCACGATTTACGAACACTGGTGGAGTTGTCTACTTACGCGGCGCACTCGCCAGGGCCCATGCCGAGCATGGTAAAGTCGGTTTCGGCTCCCCAATCTCGGTAGGCTTCGGGCGACTGCTCGTAGGCAGGCAGGGAGGTAAAGGGCTCAAGTTGTTGTTTCCAATAGCCAAGGCCGACGCGGGCGGAAAATACTGGAAAGGTCTCTTGCAGCGACTGACGCTCGTTGCGGTAGAGCGAGAGCATGTGCACCACCGCATCGGGAATCCGCCAAGCCGGCAGCTTGAGTACCGATTGGCCAAACTGCGCCTTGCCCTCGGCCGTCATCCCGCCCAAGAGCAGTTGAAAATGCGGCACCATGCGGTCGTTGACCTTGCGCGCGCCGCCGAAGAAGCCGATATCGGCGATATGGTGCTGGCCACAGGAGTTCGGACAGCCACTGATTTTGATGCGCACAGCATCAATGTCGTCCCCTAACAAACCAACATCCTTAAACTTCGTCTCAAGCGCCCGCGAGAGGCCGCGTGAGGCGGAAATCCCCAACTGACACGTCTCAGCCCCAGGACAAGAGGTCACATCCTGCAGTCGCTCAGCTTCGGTCTCGGCGAGTCCTAGCGGCTTGAGCTCGCTAAAGAGCGACGTCAGATGTTCGTTGCGAATCCAGCGCAGTACAATATTCTGATTGATGGTCACGCGCAGCAGCCCGCCACAGTATTTCCGAACGATCTGTGCCAGGCTCCGCATCTGTGCGGTGGTAATATCGCCCAGCCGCAACCGGATCGTCACGACGGAGTAGCCGGACTGCTTTTGCGCCGAGACGTTGGTGAACATCCATCGGTTGTAGGCGCCATTCACCGACGGCGCCGGCCCGATTGTGGTGGGAGCCGGTGGCTGCTCATCGGCCTCGGTCACGTGCATCGCCTCGTACGGATAGTTGGGAAGCTTCTCGCGCTCGGCAAACACCTCCTGGCGAAACGCGTCAGGTCCTAGCCGCTTCACGACAAATTTGATGCGCGCGGCCGCCTTGTTCTTACGATCGCCGAGCCGATCGTGGATACGCACAATGGCTTCACAGGTGCGCAAGAGCTCCGTCGTCGGGGTGAACGGTTCAAGCAAGATCGCTTGCATCGGAGCCGCCCCCAATCCCCCACCCACATAGACCTTGAATCCGAGGACGCGCTTGCCTGCCTGCTCCTGAATGGCTGCTACTGCGCCGATATCATGGATGGCGGTCTTGGCATGATCAACCGGACAGCCCTCAAACGCAATCTTGAACTTGCGCGGGAGCTTCTGGCTGGCGGGATTGCGCAGGAAGTGCTGAGTGACTGCTTCGGCATGCTTCGTCACGTCAAAGAGCTCAACAGGGCTGACCCCGGCTAGATGACAGGCGGTGACGTTGCGCACGCTGTTGCCACACGCTTCGCGAGTCGTGAGGCCGGCAGCAGCGGCTCGCGCCATGGCCTTGGGTGTTTCTTTCGTCGGAATCCAATACAACTGCATATCCTGACGGGTCGTCAGATGCCCGATGCCCTTGGAGTAGGTCTCGGCCAGGTCAGCCAACGCCTCAAGCTGCTCGGCATTGAGCTTGCCGGCCGGCATTTTGATGCGCATCATGTGGACGTCTTTGGTTCCGCGAATGCCATAGGTTCCGAGATGCAAACGGCGGGCTTTGAACTCATCAGGCGTGATCTGTCCAAGGAAGTATTGCTCGACGAGCTGATTGAAGGAGGCGATTTCTTCTTGGTTGGCGTTCGGCAGCTCTTGCAAAAATTCGTCCAGACGTTTTTGTGCCAACGTATCGGCCATTAAATCCTCCTAATCTAGTAATATATTAGGCGTATTCTATCAAAATGATGTTGAGTCAGTCAATAAGCTCTATTGGATGATTACGCGGTAAATTTCACATCGCCAGCGTCTGTGGTGATGAGAAACGGCTCGCCCCACTGAGCAGGATCTTGGAGCGTCCAGGGAGCGGTGCTGCCGGTTGGACGAAAGCGCAACCCAGCGTCGTGGCCATGGATAAGGATCGCCACCCCTTCTCCAGAATCATCCACCTTTTGCGCCTGGGCAGGTACCGGAGTCCCGGCAAGCGTCCACCCAACGACATCGTACCCCTGCGGCGGCTTCCCGTCACGCTCTAGCTGCACCTGCTGCACCCCCCGAGGCGGCTCGAGGTCGTGAAACACCCGCATCTCGACCGCCTCGCAATTCGGATTTATCGGAATCTCGATTACAATCATATCTTACACTTCAACTGCCTTTCGTTGTTGCCCGGCTGGTAGGCTACCGATGCTCGGCATGGGTAAGCTGTTCTTGCGCTTCATGGAGGTCATAGGCGCCTTGCAAGTTCATCCAGAACTCCGGCGTGGTCTTGAGCGCCCGGCTGAGCAGAATGGCGGTTGCCGCCGTCATGTCCCGCTTGCCATTAATGAGCGTGTTCACCCGTTGCACCGGCACTCCCATGCGATGAGCCAGCTCCACTTGGCTGAGGTTCATGGGATCCAGAAATTCCTCCAGGAGTACCTCGCCTGGATGCGTCGGTTTGCGATGTTTGGGAATCATGGTGTCCTCCTGGATCTAATGGTAGTCGATGATACGCACCTCATGCGTATTGCCATCCTTCCAGCGGAAGACGATGCGAAACTGGTCGTTGATGCGGATGCTGTGACAACCGGCCCAGGTCCCTTTGAGTAGCTCCAACCGGTTGCCTGGCAGCACCAGCAAATCCCGCAGCTCGTGAGCTGCATTGAGCATATCCAGCTTTCGGCCGGCCACATGCCAGAGTGTCGAAGGAATACGCCGGGCCGCCTTCGTGTTCTCCCCATGGAAGATATCTTCGGTGGTCTCATCGCCGAAGCTCGCTATCATTGACTCAATGATACCTTATTAACAGATAACGTGCAAGTATTAAACTTGCGCTCAGGTAGGGTGGCGCTTAACTGAGGTTAATCCGACCAGGGCCATGAAGGCGAGCTCTGCGACGAGATAGCCGATCAAGAGAGGCGGCAAGGGCTTGGCATGGCCGCCGGCATAGCTGTGCAGACCGACCAGATAAAAGCTCACGCCATAGTACGTCATCAATAAGAGGAAGAACCCGGCGATCGTTGCCAGCGCGACGCCAATCCCCTTGATCCAGCCGGCGAAGCGGCCGTGGAGAATCGCCACAAACCACAGCAGCGTGATCAGCGCCCAGGTTTCTTTGGGATCCCAGCCCCAATACCGGCCCCAAGAGGCGTTGGCCCACACCGCGCCGAGCATGATGCCGCCGGCGAGCAAGACCACTCCAACCTGGATAGCGCGATAGAGAAAAAGGCCCAAGGATTGGAGTGTGCGCGCCTTCGCGCGTCCAAGATACCCTACGCCGTACACATGTGCTAAGACCGTGGCCAGTGCCAGAGCGCCATAACTGGCGACAATCGTCAGCACGTGGATCGTCAACCACAGGTTGCTATGCAAGACCGCCACGACTGGCGAGATGCTGGAATCAAGCGGCAGGTAGTCGGCGAGGATCAACATGATGGAAGCGAGAATCGAGGCCGCCAGCGCAAAATATCTCACTCGATAGACACGTTCAAAGATGAGCGCGACCACTACCCCAACAAACGGCAGCCACAAGGTCGTCTCATAAAAATTCGAGACCGGGGGGCGCCCCCCGATGATCACTCGCATGGCAATTCCGGCCGCATGCAGTCCAAAGGCTATCCAGAGCAGGGGAAAACTCCACGAAGCCATGTGCGATTTCCGAGGCGCCATGCTCATCAACAGGCCGATGACCGCGAGTAGATAAAACAATCGGGCCAGGTGAAATGGCTTGATGCGGT
>CAYNXT010000015.1:0-19340 GCA_964401235.1 uncultured Planctomycetales bacterium | reverse complement strand
CTTCCGATCTTTCCACCGCGCGCTGGAGCACCGTACGAATACGTTCATAAGCGGCCTGATGGCTGATCCAACCCCGTTCATCCGCTACGACATAGCCGAGGAGACTGAATCCAGTAGCTGCAATCGAATTGAAATCATGACTGGTGAGATCCCGGCCCCGGTAGTAGCTTTGGTCTGCTGTGAAATAATACGGAGGGAATGATTGCTCCCAAAAGTACACGAAGGCTTTGCTTTTGAAGAGATCAAGGACTTGCCGGTCGGACAGGCCAGTCACACCAGTAACACTCCGAGGATCCGTGCCGATGAAATACTCATCAAGGGTTGTGAGTCGATCGCTGTCGGGATCGTAACTGGCATCCGCAGCAACGTTGGGATTGAGGCCGTGCTGTTGCTCCCAGACATCCGGAATCAGGTCGCCATCGGTGTCGATTTCTTGGGGGAGGGCGCTAACTTGGGCGTGGACAAACGTGGTAGAGATGAGCGAGAGAAGTGCTACAACGAAAAAGAGGGGGAAAGCGCTTCCGAGTAGACGCGCACTGATCCCCTTGTTCATCACGCACCTCCTGGTTTATCGCAGCTTCTTAAAAGTCTTCACAAAGCGACTAGCAAAAACAGGGGATAAAATGATAAAGAATTGATGTGCGTTTCTCGACGGTGAAGCAACATCAGTATACTCCTCAACAAAACTGACTGTCAACGAACTTCTTCCCCTGCATGCCCCCGCCCATCCGCTCGCGCCGATGCGGGCTCCGGGCGCCCTTGGTCGCGGCACGGCTGCCGAACTCCGCCCCCCGTCTAGGGGGGCGTCAGACAACAGTGGCCGTGGTCTTAGAGATAGGCCGCGCCCTTCGGGCTGAACCCGCATAAGTCGCTCGCGAATCGGTCGTGGGCATTTTTCCCGAGAGTCCCACCACCTGCTGCCCGACCGCGGGTCGGATCGCATTCGCGATACAGGACGGCTGCGCCGACCTGCGTGCAGGTGGCGGGCCTGGGAAATCAAAAAACCGGATGGCCTTTCGGCAATCCGGCTCTCCCCCCACCTGTTTCGGTCCCGCAAGTTGCGGGACCGTTCCCTGTTTGTTCGCCCATTCGCCAGCCCTAGGCTGGCAAACAGGTGGGGGGATCCGTGACTTTGCGACCTCCGATCTCTCGGAGTGTGCCTGTTCGAGGCTGGTGATTCTTATGTCAAAGAAAAGAGGCTGCCAAATTCACTTTTCGGCAGCCCGACAAACCTTATGGTCTCGTGGCTTTGCGCCCCCCGCTTCCGCGAGGTTTGCCCTTCTCGAGGACAGTTGATTGTCGAGACAAGTGTACCTGATGAAATTACCGACGACAAGAGACAGAACTTTCAGCAAAATTAACAAAAACTATCATTGATTACGGAGATTACTAAAAACGATTACAGTGATTCGTGCTTTAATCACCGTAATCGTATTTCGTAATCACGGTAATCGATGTTATATGATTGATTGCGGGGATTTTGAAAAGATGATTACGGTGATTCGAACTGGAGCCAGGCTTCATGATGTGGGTAAGACACGTGAGCGGTAGCCTTTTCCAAGCAATCTTGGAAACCCAAGATGAGGGGGACGTTGGTAGTGTCGGCCAGAAAGGTTCTGACGGTCAGGCGATACCGATGACCGTGCGGGTCGAGCAGCGTCATCGATAGAATGCCCACATGCCCTGCAATCGCGCAGTCCTTCTGAACCATCAGACCGCCAATTCGGGTTGCTTCAAATTGTTGAGTACGCACCTGCTGCCAGAGATCAGAGGGAACCAAGCATAATGGCGCGCCGGTATCAATGATGGCAGGACGAATGAGAATATTATCGCTCAGGGTTTCAAATTGAACATTGCAGAGCAGGCGGGTATACACAATACCTCGATGCAGCAGCTCGATATCAGGCAGACGCTGGAAGGTCAGCCCGATCCTAGTAGACATGCCGGCCATTTTCGACAAAGATAACGGCAATGGGCGTCCGCCGTCTTGTCTTCGTCTTGGCCTGTTCCTCAGCTTTGACCGAACTCTTGGAGGAGGCAACGATCCGTCGGTTCACCACCGCAACCCAGCGATCCTCGTAGTGCTTGACTAGGTCGGAATAGTGATCGAGGGCCCACTGCTGGTCTTGCCAGAAGCTCTTAGGAATCGGGTGGGTAGTACTCTCGAATCTCCAAGACATCTTCTTCATCTTCATCTCACCATCTGTCACTCATCATTCTGAACGAAATCATCATCAGAGTAAATCACTCGTAATCGTATTTTACAATCACCGTAATCAGAAAGCGACGGCGTAACCCTTTGGCGGTTCGTCATCGGAAAACGTCACAAGCGGCAGCTTCACATGCGTCTTAAGGAGCCGGTCGTAGATGGCATTTCGGTCCTTGTTGTGGGCAAGGAGCCGCCCTCGCTTGGGTGTGGTAGTTGCCTCATCTAACTGATCGACTGAGATGAGGAGCCCCTCGCCTTTATATCGCTGTCGAATTCGCTCAATAGGCAATGTTGACATGGTTCCCCTCTGAAACTAGTGTATCACGAAGCTTAACTCGTCGTCTAATTAATCACCGTAATCGTATTTCGTAATCACTGTAATCGGTATTATTGGAAGAGGAAGAAGCGCCAGTACAAGAGGGAGAGGTCTTCGGAGATATTGTAGTAGGAGAGCCACTCGTAGCCGAGTTTGCTGCGGATCAAGCCGGGTTTAAAGAGTTCCATCTCGGCCCGAAGACCGACATTATTGAATGAGTTCATGCCGGCCGCTCGGGAATAGTCCACGCCAAAGGACACATCGAAGTCGCGAAACAGCTCGTAGCTGAGCGTGTTGAACGTGTTGTAGACCTCGGCATCCGGGTTGGAGGGGATCTTGCCTGGCTGGACGGTTTCAGCCAAGACAATCTGCTCTTTAGAAGAAAAGCGCAACCGTTTTGTCAGATCCATACCCCAATCGACAAACATATCGCGCTTGATGAATTCATCATCCGAGGGATCGTAATCGGTCTCGGAGTACTCAAAGCTGGGAATGAGAAACAGTTTCAGGCTCGGAACCCTCAAGCGCACCTGCCCTTTGTACAGCTTCAGCTTACTCGCGCCCAACGAACGCGTCTTGTCCGCATCGAAGGTATCAAATTGGAAGAAGTACTCGATGTTCTCCGTGGGCTGTAGAGTGGTATTCAAAATGAACTCGTCCCGGTGTTCGTACGAGCCCAGATCATGATCGCTGCTTTGCAACACCCGCTTATACCAGGGATTCACCGTGAGTTGACCGACCCCTGAGATCTTTGGAAAGCTGTAGAGCGCGTTGACCGCGTGGGTCTGGCGGTCGATGTCCTTAAAGCCATAGCGCGTGGTGAACTCATTGAGCGTCTCGCGCGCGTCATACTCATAGGTGAAGCGCGGCAAGGGTTCGTAGTCCGCTACGACGCGGGCGGCGGCCGAGCGGGTAAAGAGCGGGACGATCGAGCGCCGCAACTGAGAAATTTCTTGAAAATTCAGAATGTTCGTTTCCAGCACATAATCCTCAACCGGGTTGGGTTCTTCGTAGATCTCGGTACGGCCGGAAAACCCCAGCCCGCGAATCGGCTGAAAGCCAATCCCTTCTTTGTACAGGCGCTGGTACCCTGCGCGTTTGCCGGCTTCCAGAATTTCCGGACGATCGGTTCCGACCCCGGCTTTGGTCTCGACCCAGCTCAGCGGAGCTCGCAGCGGCATGCCAAGCCGCTCCCAGAACGAGCGCTGCGGCGGGGCCGAGCCCTCTGTGGTTTCCACGGTAGCGGCCTCCGTCGACGTGGCAGCCTCAGCTTGGGCCATCTCTGCGGCTTCCACCTCAGGCACGAGGGAGGCCGACATCCGGCTGGCCATCGTATCTAAGGCGCGCGTCATAGCCTCGCGCCGCTGTTGCTCATCCTGTACCAGCGACATCCAACTGAGAAGTACCGGATCGGTCGGCTTCATGAGATACGCTTCTTGAAACGCGCGTCCGGCAGCGCCCAAATCACCCTGCTGGTAGGCCTCGATGCCGCGCTTCATGATCTGGCTATACGCCTGTTGATCAAATGTGGGACTGCTCGGCGAGGGGTCTCGCGACGCCTTCGCGATCCCTGGCGCGACAACCAGCGCTAGAAGAAGAAATCCGCACCATACAATGAAGGGAGTAGGAGTAACGTGTCTTTCGTCACTTGCCACTTGCCACTTGCCACTCATCGTTGCACCCCCGTGAGGCGGATTCCGCCGATGAAATAGCGCTGGTTGCAGACAAACAGGATGATGATGGGCAGCATCGCCACGAGCGAGGCGGCCATAAGCAGCGGCCAATTCGGATTGGCGTATTGGTAGAGCTCCTGAAAATAGGCTAAGCCGATGGGCAGCGTCTTTTTTTCCACCGAGTCCACCACCAGCAGCGGCCACATGAACGACTGCCAGTTCCCCATAAAGGTGGCAATCGTCAACGCGGCTAGCGCCGGCTTGGACATAGGCAATATGATACGCCAAAAGATCCGAAACGTCGAGGCCCCGTCGATCTTGGCGGCATCCTCGATATCCTGTGAAATGCTTAGAAAGAACTGGCGCAGTAAAAAGGTGCCGAAGGCGCTAAAGAAACCCGGGATGATGAGGGCGCGGTAAGTATCTACCCAACCGAAGAGTTTCATGAGAATGAAGACGGGAATGATGGTCACCGAACCGGGAATCATCATGGTGGCAATATACGCGAAAAACAGCGTATCGCGCCCGGGAAATTTCAGCCGCGCAAACGCATACGCCGCGCAGGCGCTGGCAAAGACATGGCCGGCCGTCACGCAGACGGCGACGAACGCGCTGTTGATGAAGAAGCGCAAGAGTGGGACGACTTGCCAAATCTTGATGTAGTTGGTCCAGTCAAACGGGTTGGGAATCCACTGAGGCACGAGCGTAAAGACGGTCTGAGGCTGCTTGAACGAGGTCGAGACCATCCATACCAGTGGCAAGATCATGGTCCCGCCGATGATCAACAAAATAGTGTAGAGGCCAAGGCGCCGCAGCGCGCGCCCGAGCCGCATCGTGACACTATTCAACATTAGAGCGCACCTTGGTTCGGGGCTCGGGGTTCGGGGCTCAGCCCAGAGCGAGAGCGCCAGGTGTCATTCTGATGAGCGCTCTCAAGCGCCATAGAACACCCATCGACCGCTGCGCTTCCAGTGCACGATCGTCACACCCAACACGGCCACAAAGAGTAGCCAGGCGATGGCCGCCGCGTAGCCGGCATGCTGGTACGCATAAAGGTTGTTGAAGATGTAGTACTCCAGCGTCGTCGTCGCTCCGCTCGGTCCGCCGCGTGTCATGATGTACGCGTTCAGGAATCCTCCCTGAAACCCGCCGATGATGCTCATGGTCAGAATGAAAAAGGTGGTGGGGCTGATCATCGGCCACGTCACGGCCCAAAAGGTGCGCCACGCATTGGCTCCGTCGATTTCAGCCGCTTCGTAGAGCTCATGCGGAATGCCTTGCAGCGCGGCCAAATAATAGATCATGTTCATGCCGCCGACCAATGTCCAAAAGCCCATGATCATGAGGGCTGGCTTGGCCCAGGCAGGATTCGTGAGCCATTCAGGGCCTTGCAGCGGCACGCCGATGAACCGGCCAAATTGTTCAATCGTATAATTGACCAGGCCAAAGTGCGGGTTGTACAGCCAAGTCCACAGCAGCGCGACCGCGACGGCAGAGGAAATCGAAGGCAGAAAGGCCATTGTGCGAAACACCACCAGCCCTCGCAGACGCTGATTGAGCATCCATGCTAAAGCCAGGGAGCCCATCATGTTGATGGGAATGGCGAACATGAGGAAGAGCGTGTTCCAGGTGTACTTCCAGAAGAGCGGATCATTCGCCACCAAACGTCCCCCGTCCACATGCCAGCCCAAGAGCCTGATGAAGTTATCGAGGCCGACGAATCGCGGCGGCCAGGTGATGATGTCCCAGTCGAAGAAACTCAGCACGAGTGAGGCGGCGACCGGAAATAGGGTAAAGGTCAAAAACCCAATGATATTCGGCGCAAGAAACACCAGCGCGATTCCCAAGGCTTTTAAGTTCGCTCGTTGCGCGCTAGTCATGGAGCCCCCGCGGGGCGGAATCCCGAGCGATCCCCCGCGGGGGGAGTTGAGGGATTGACAAGCGTCATCTGCCCGAAGAGCAACGTGTTTGGCTGGGAGGTTGCATCGACCGACCAATGTAGTTTGCCGGCTTTTCCATCTCGGTCGCGATCATGATACGCCACGCTAAATCGCATCGGTTGCCCAGGCTCAAGATCCTGTAACAGCGGTCGGGGGATGCGCAGTTCGAACACGAACCCGTCGTTCTGCAATTTGACCGCCGCGTCTATCTCAGGCGGCTCGCGCTTGAGCGCACCCCAAGCCCATAGTTGCCAGGAACCTTGTAGTGTGTTGGGAGCCAGGCCAATCTGAAGATCGCGCGCGTTGCCGTCAAATCGAAATCCATCACCATCAAGATCCGCAAAGAGCTCCAGGCAATCATCCTGATAGATCGCTTCGCCTTGCCGACGGGTCACCAACTCATCATCCATCACCTGCCCGGCTACATAGAGCGCGGCTCCATCCCAACCGACAGCAATGCGTGCTGAGGCATCCTGACTGCCACGGAAGAATCCAAACTCCACGTTTCGACGATCTTGGGGCGAGAGCTCAAACGTTCCCTGTTGGCTCCATTCGCTTAATTCCCCGTCGATCTGTATAGGCTGAGTAAGTTTTGGCACGCTGAGTTTAGCGCCTGGATTTCCCGCAATGACCGCGGGAGGAATGGGCTCTTCCAAAGAACCTGGCATAAAGCCGGCGGCTCGCATGCCGCGCTGTGCGACCGGATGCTGATTCATCAAGCGCCAGATCAGCCCGCTGCGGACGTTCTCGATCATGAGCAGTCCCATGCTCTGGTCGAGCGCAATTGTGTGAAGCGAGACAAATTGCCGATCACGATTGATCGAGTTGCCAAAGCCGTAGCGCGTCCAGAGGTGAGGAGCCATCGCCTCCATCTGCTGCAACGTGGCAAGCGCTTGCTCGGGAAGCCAAGCCAATGCGGTGGCAACGACGTATGGGGCGACGGTGCCATCATGGACAAACCGAGCTGCCGGCGGCGTGCCGTAGGCCTGATACCCATCGGGCCCGAGCGCGGCACTCACCCCCCAGAGGCCGGCCCGATAGGTCGCAAATCGATCACGCTGGGCTTGGCAAAACGCGCGGTTGGATTCAATAGCCGTCTGGGCATTTGTCCAATAATCAAGAAAATCATCGTGTTGGTCGCGCAGATCAAACCAGATCAGCGGCAAGAGATACGCGAAGAGCGAGCCATCGGAGGTGTACACCATGCGGCGCTGGGAGCCAAATGCCAGAGCGATCGGCCGGCGCATCGCCTGCCAGCAATCAGAAGGAATCGGGTGGGAGGAAGAGCCCATCGCGATGAGATAGGCCAGAATGGACTCGGAGTAGTCCATCGAGCCGCCCTGGAACCCCTGCTCCGGCGTCCACGCCCACTTGAGCGTGTCCTCGCCGTCGAGGAACCATGGCCACTCAGCGCGATCGATCAGACGCTCAGCCAGTGTGTCAACCTCCGTGCCCTGGAAATACCGCCCAACAACCATCGCTCCGGCAAACAAGATGGCGGAGTCGATGCAGCTGACTTCACTGTGCCACGTCCGGCGCCCGGTGCGCGGATCCAAAAAATGGTAGAAAAAACCGTGATGGTGTTCCGCGCGCAAATACGCGTGCAAGAGCCGCTTGGCATCGTCATAGCCCTGTGATCGGCTGATCCAGCCTTGCTCGATGCCGACTGGAATCGCACAGAGCGCGACCCCTCCGGCCGTCGGGCTGGCTGGGGCATTCGATTCGGTGGTATTGTACACCAAACCCGTCTGAGGGTCGCGGGCTTTTACGAGGTAGTCGAAGGCGGAGCGCTGAATACGGGTGAGCAAGTCGACGCGATTCAAGGAAGTAGTGGCAGGTGGAGTCGAAGGTGCGGAAGTCGCGCACCCCCCGCTGATTAAGCAGACGGATAAGAGCAGAACAACGTCTAACAGAATAACCGTCGTTCGGGGTTCAGGGTTCGGGGCTGGACTCAAAAAATTCCTCAGCCTGCAGGATCGGTTTGATACGCTTGAAGATGGGATCGGCTGCAAACCGCCGCTGAATGGCCCCTTTGTTCAGATAGTTATTCAGGGCGATTAGGCTCATGCCTTGATCCAGCGCAAGGTACTTATACGCGACATGGCCCGTCTGCACGTCCACAGAGTCATAGAGACCGTAGGGGCCGTACATGTCAAACCGCTTCAGGAACGTTCGGACATTCTCCGCCACCTTCTCGGGCTCAAATAGGAGGGCGAGCAGCGACGCATGGGGCGTGACGATGGCTTCATCGTTGTAGCCTTTTGAGCCAAGCGCTGCCACCCCAAACTCCGAATAGCCCCCGTGCCGCCCTTCAGGGGTCGCGCACGACGAAAGACCCCACACCGGATGCCCGCGCTCCTTCAACGCGTAGGCAATATGAATCCCAATCGCACGCTGATCATTCAGGCCCAAGCCTTTCGGGGCCAACGTCCGCTCATTCACCACCAGCGTCGGCATGAGAAACTCAAAGAGGCTACCTCCCCAACTGGGAACAAACGGAATTTGCTTCGCGCCTGCGCCGTAGGTGTAATACCCGTTAAACACATCATGGCCTAGGTACTGTTTGTAACTTCCCTTTGGCACTTGGCGCTGCCAGGTCCATTCACCCGGCAGCGTGCGATAGATGCGAAACCAGTGGTCTTCCCCCACATCTCCTTTGCCGATCGCTACCACGCTGATGATCCGAGCCTCTGTGGCGAGCAAACCGTAATGGTGGGGGGCAAAGCGTCCCTTGTCCGCTTCATAGCCTAGACGGATCTGGCCATTTTGCGGATCATAGAAGACGGAAAAGTTCATGGGCTCTAAGAGCTCGGTTGCCAAGGAGGCGAGCTCCGGAAACGCTTGGCGCACCACGACACAGGCCACGGCCAACCAGCCGTTATCCACGCTGGAGACATATTGATTCGTCACCTGCAGATTCGTGGTGTTGTAATAGTTGTAGAAAAAGTCGCGCCACTTGGACAGGCGTTTGAGCTGTGTCAGGGTCCCACGAAGGCGCTGCACCGCCGTGGAGTAATCGATGAGATCCAGATCCTGGGCGCTGACCACGCTCATCAGGTACATGGCGATATCCGTGGGAGAGGCATAATCGCCAATCATGCGCTCAGGACGCGTCTGAATGTAATTCAGCGGCAGATGATGGCGGTGATCCACGAGGTCGCGGAAGTAGCCCCACGTGTCGCCGGCAATGGCTTGCAGCATCTGCTCGGAGGGCAAGCGCTCGAGTCGCTTAGAACTGACGAGGACGCGATCGGGAAACCCATAGAGGTTATCTTGGAGTGATCGGAAGAACACATCGGCGGGCCCGACAAAAGCGAGATCATCGAGATAGACCGTTCCCTTCAGCGGCCCTTCAGGGGCACTCAGACGGATGGTCAGTTTGGCAAGCTGGTTGGTGTTGACGCCGCTAAAGGCGCGCAGGGGAATGGTAATCCGCTGCCAACTGGTGGTCGCTTGCAGGCCGAAGAGCTCGCTCTGCCCTTTGCCCCCCAGCGCATCGGCCAGCTCCACATGCACCAGCGGAAGAGGCAGCTGGTCGCTTTTCCACCAGAACCGTAACTGCTTGGCGGCACTAACATCTAGGTCGTTCAGACCGGTACCCCAGAGCGCCTCG
The DNA here is from genome assembly GCA_964401235.1 of uncultured Planctomycetales bacterium. Taxonomy (GTDB): domain Bacteria; phylum Omnitrophota; class Gorgyraeia; order Aquiviventales; family Aquiviventaceae; genus CAYNXT01. The sequence continues at coordinate 9,589 of CAYNXT010000015.1, read as the reverse complement.
CGTCCTCTCGGGAGATCATAGTTCAGTGCGAGGGCAAGCTCACCTGGGGTTGGTGTCGGAAGGCGCAACCAGGTCGGTTCGAGCTTCGCGCCGGCATCGGCGCGCGTGTAAAGCTCTCCACCGATGAGGTTAGGTTCTTTGCCGTCGTTGAAGTCGTCAATCAGCTTGACGCGACTGGCTTCTTGCTGCCGGCGCGCAGGACGGAGATACCAGAGGAGTCCTGCGACGACAACCCCGACGCTAATTGCAACGGCAAGGAAGACGGTGTGGCGAGCCCACCTCATCCCTCGAACGTAATTTCGTCGAGGTCGATGGTCCCGACTTTCTTGGTGGAGGTCATATCATCAAAGACGACCACGAACTCCGTCATGTCGCTCAAACTGGTCAGACCGCTGAACTCTTCCAAGGGAATTCGCACCTGCTGCCACTCCCCGGTAATCCCCTTGAGCAAGTACCGCCCGACTTCTCCTGCTCCGTTCTTGAGTTCGAGCCTGATCTGGGGGGTAAAACCCTTCGTGGCATCGCCCTTGATGTACAGGGTCAGCGTCTTGTAGCTCGAGAGATCGGAGTGCTGCAGCTTCATCCAGAACCCATTGTAGGCTGGGTTGGGCGAATCCACATCGTAGTCGAGCTTGAGTGAATAGCCCAACGCGCCAAAGGCGTTGGCCTGGTCAAACGACATCGTGCACTTTTGGGTCGGATCGCTGGGGTCTTTGTCCCACGACCCAAAATCTCCCCCTAAGGCGTTGGGTTTCTCTCCGCGATCAAAGTCATCCACCAACAGGCTCATCGCCCACACGGGTCGGGCAAGCCCCATGGCCAAGACACAGACCAAGACTCCACTGCGTCCTAGTGTCCGCTTCATCGCTGACACCCTCCTTCACGCTCGCCGGGCTGGCGAAGGCTCCCACGCCCACACCGCCTAGCGGTTGATATGCGAACCGAGAACGACACGTACGGAATGCGTACGGCCATCGCGCAGATCCGGCAGGCAGGGCCCCTGAAGGGGCTTGCCGTCTAACCAGATCTGCTTGACCCCACGCGAGACATGCTCAGGATTTTCTGCGGTGATGTCAAAGGTCGTGCCGCGAAATTGGCGCGTGATGCGAAACCCATTCCATCGGCTGGGGATGCAGGGGTCCACCAGCAGCCCTTCCCGGCTGGGTCGCACGCCAAGGATCCACTCCGTCGAGATCCGAAAGAGCCACGCAGCGGAACCAGTATACCACGTCCAGCCGGCCCGCCCAAAGAACGGCGATTCCGGCCCATCGGTATTGCCGGGCATCACGTAGGGCTCTCCGGCATAGGCGTCTGCGTTCATGCCGCGGTGCGGGGGGCAGAGCTTCAAGTAGAGCTCGTACGCCAAGTCACCGTTGCCTCTCATGCACTCAGCTAACACCGCCCAGGTGGCCCCGTGTGAATAGACCCCACCGTTTTCCCGCGTGCCTGGCGCATAGCGCGAAAGATAGCCGATCGTGCTATCCGGTTTGGTGTATGCCGGGGTGAGCAGCAGCGGCCCAAACTCTTGGTAGAGCAATTGCTTCGCCGAGGCCATGGCGGTCTTGAGCCGTTCAGGGGTGGCGGTGCCGGAAATGACCGACCATGTCTGCACATTGAGATGAATGCGCCCCTCTCGATTCGATTTGCTGCCGATGAGCTGGCCGTTATCGCGCGAGGCGTACCAGTACCACTTCCCATCCCAGCCATAGCGGTTGATGGCGGTCTTGAGTGTTTCCGCGCGCCGGCGATAGCGGGTCATGTTCTTGCCAAGCGCGGCGCCACTGACTCCTTCGATCTTGATGGGGGCTTCCTCTTTGAGACGGCCTAAGAGTTCGCTCCACCGCTGCAAAATCTGATAGAGAAAATGCCCGACCCAAAGGCTCTCGCCTTTCCACTGGGAACCGGCCGCGCTGAGGCCATCGTTCCAATCACCATGGCCGATGAGCGGAAGACCTCGCTTGCTAAAGCGCTTGAGGGTCAGCTCAATCGACCTGGTGCAGTGGTCAAAGAGTGTCCCTTCGACTCGCCCGCTTCGTCGGGCTCGCTCAGGACTCCGCCCTGCGGGGCTCCGTTTGGCCGGCTCGTCTAGGTACGGGGCCTTATCGCGGAGAATGGAGAGATCGTCTGTTTCGAGAATGTAATTCAGGGTAAGGTACACCAACCAGAGGTGCGGGTCGCTGAGGCCGGATCGCGGACCGACTTCCACGAGGGTGAGCCACCAGTGCAGCACCACCCCGTCAAGATACTGGTGTGCGGCGTGCAGCAAGATCTGTTTTTTGGCGAGCTCGGGTGCGAGCGGCATGAACACATGGCTGTCTTGCAACTGATCGCGATAGCCATAGGCCGCGCTGGATTGGTAGTAGGCGGTCCGCGCCCAGACCCGCCCGCTAATCGCTTGATACTTGAGCCAGGTATTCGTCATGAGGTCAAACCCCTCATCTGGAGTTTGGACGTTCAAACCATCTAAAAAGTGTCGCCAGAGGTACTTGGTACCGTCGAGCGCCTTCTTGACCCCAGCCGGGCTGACCCACTCGCGAATAGCGCTCTCGGTTTCTTTGCGACTGGTATGGACACCGAGCGCAAACACCACTTCATCGCTCTGTCCTGGCTCAAGGCTCAGGCGCACCTGCAGTCCGGCAATCGAATCGTTCCATTTGCCCAAGGTCTTGCTGAGCGTGCCGCGCTCGATAGCTTCGGGATGATGATAGCCCCGATAGCGACCCAGAAACTTCTCCTTATCGCCCTCGTAGGAGGCGACAGGCCGGTCGACTGTGTGAAATCCTGAGAGGGGCCACTCGCTCATGCCGGTGCTGATGTGGGCCGGCATCGGCAGGCGCCGCTTGATGCCAATAAGAGCCCGAAGTGGCTCATCGTAGGTGGTCTCGATGAAGGTTTTCTGAAACTCGCGGTGCCAGTCGGTGCCGTTTCCCAAACACCACTCGGCATAGGAAAAGAGGCTTAGCCGTCTGGGTGTGTTGCCGAGACTCTTGACTTGGACATGCCAGAGCTCTAAGTTGGCCTTGGGAGGAACGACGAGCGTCCAGCGGGTTTCAATGCCCTGGCGGCGCTGAGTGAAGGTGGTGGAGCCGATAGCGTGTTCTACTTCGTAGTGGTCATAGGCTGCGCACATGGGCTTCCAGCTGGCGGACCACACCTCGCCGGAATCGTCATCGCGCACGTAGAGCCACTTGCCGGCTTCATCGCGAATGAGGTCTTGGGTCCAGCAGGTCAGCCGAGCCAGATTCGCATTTTCCCACCAACTAAAGCCCCCACCATTCTGCGAGACGACCAAGCCGTAGGTCCCGTTGGAAATAATATTAATCCACGGTCGGGGGGTATCCGGCCGGCGAATGAGATAAGCCAACCCGTCAGGCCGAAACGCCCCATAGTCCGTACGAAAGAGTTCGCTCTGTTGTGCCTGACGTGCCCGACGTGATGTGGCCATACTCAGTGCTGTCTCCGACATTACCGTGACGACGCGTGAGCCTGGGCAGGAGGTGCGGGAAGCGCGCTCTGTTTGCCTGCCTGCTTGTCAGAAGCAGGGGCAGGCAGGCGCTGGCCGAGTGCTGCGTTGACCTTCGGCACAATCACCTCAGCCGCCTGCTTGGCGGTTTTCTGCCCGTGAAACACCAAGTCCATCTCAGGCAAGATTTGCAGCTCGGAGATTTCTCGCCATTCCGGAATAAACGGTTCGTAGACCACGTGCTCAATCGCACGGTTGAGCATCGCCTTGTTGGCCGGAGGGGCTGGGTCAAGCGCAAACGCCGGACCTTCCGCCACGAGCTGGTTAGCCGGCTGGGTCAGCCCGGTCTTGGCCAAGCGGGTCTGCCCTTCCTCTGAGGTCAACGCTTTGAGCACTTCCCAGGCCAGCTCCGGATGCTTGGTGGATTTTAAAATCGAATAGCCCGTGCCGCCGGTGCCGAAGGCGCGCGAGCCGCGCGGACCTTTGGGAAACATGACCACATCCCACTCAAAGTCCGTAATCTGGCGAAGGATCGGCACTTCCCAGTAGCCGGAGGAGAACATCGCCACGCGCTGCATCATGAAGAGCTGTTGAGCGCCCATGGCGAGGTTGCCCAGCGCCACCGGGGTGGGCGCGACCCCTTCTTTGTTCATGAGATCTGAGAAAAACTGCAGCCCCTCGACCGCTTTGGACTCGCCTAAGAGGCAGCGGGTGGGGTTGCGGATGTCATCGACGATCCGCCCGCCGTTGCCGTAGATGAAATTCTGCCATGCCCAGGCATAAAAGCCGTACTGGATTACGCGTCCCTCTTCTGTCTTGGTGAGCGCCTTGGCGTCTTTCAACAGATCGGTCCAGGTCCAGTCATCATTGGGGTACGGTAATTTCGCTTCATCAAAGAGCCGCTTGTTATAGTAGACGCAGGCAAAAGGGGCGGTATCGCGGGGGATGGCGTACGTTTGCCCCTCCACGGTAAAGCGCTCAAGCACTTGCGGGAAGAAATCTTTCACGTGAAAGGAGGCGTCTTGCTCAATGAAGGGTTGCAGCGAGAGAAACGCGCCTTTGGCCCAAAGGGTGGGAAAGAGGTTCACTTCGACGGCCATGATGTCCGGGGCGACATCCCCGGCCATGCGGGTTAAGAGGCGGCTGACGTAGGCGCTAAAGGGGGTATGCTCAAGACGAACCTGCACTTCAGGATGCTGCCGCTGCCACTGACTGATGAGATCTTGAATAATGGCGATTTCTTCTGGGCCACCCCAGTACGCGACTTTAATGACCGGAGTCCCTGAGGCCGATGGCTTGCCGCAGCCGAGCGCGCCTGCGCCGATCATGCCGATGAGCCCGCACCACAACAGCATCCGACATACAATCGTCATGTGGACAGGATCCTCCTGGATGTGTCACACGAAACGAGCGACACGCACGAGCACTAGATGCGGGTCAACTCCGAGCGGGGGGAATCGCCGTCAGCGCCGTCACATCTTCGCTGAATTCCAGGGCGATGCCATGACGCCGAGGGCCGCTAGGGCCTTGCTGAGGAAGCTCGGTAATGCGCACGATACGGCTGCGACCACTGAGACGCCGAAACGGAAAGTGCCGCGCCTCATGTTCAGGAATCGCGACTGACGTCATGACCGTATCATGAACCGTATAGCGACTGCCGTCCTCAGTTTCAAAATAGGCGCCGGCCAGACTGACATCGGCCGTCGCTTCTTCATGTTTCGGCCCATCCGAATCACGTGGCGCAATATGGGTAATAATCAGCGCAGCCCGCACTTGCGCGCGCCGCCATCGCCGTCGCTCTACACTGGATTGTGACATCCCAGCCACGTGTATGAGTCCCCACCCGAATTGTTGTGAGATAGTCTAATACAACCCTAACTCCCTCACAAGCAAAAAGTTCCGTTATTCCTGGAAGACAATCGCCCCGAGGCAGATTGTCTGGTCTTCACAAAAGGCCAGCGCAATGCCCTGCTCATCGGCTCGCACGACACACCCCGGGCCGACGATCCGTGAAAACGGAAACGTGCGCCGCACCGCTTCGGGAATCACAAGAGACACCAAGAGCGTCTGACCGAGAGCAAATGCATGGCCCTCTGGCACCGTGACATACGCCCCGGCTGTGCTCAAATCCACGGACGATACGCGGGCAGACTTCGTGTTCTGAGCTAAACCGTGCGCCTCTTGACTCAGTTCAACAGGCACATTCAGCCTAACACGGTGCGATCGGCGTCGCTCCGCACGAGCCGCCACTGGCACGCTGTGAGTATTCATTCCCCACCAACCCTTCTGCCCCTCAATGGGCCATTACTTCGGAGGAGCCCGCGACTGCAACCACTGCAGCCATTGCTCACTCCAAACCGTCACATCAAAGACCGCACGCTCAACCGCTGAGCGCACCCGGATGATTGCAGAGGAAACCCATCGACTACCGAATGAGATAAATCCGCCGTTGCCATGACCACTTGGCCCGCTTGGTCGAGACTGAGGAGGTTGGCTGTTATTGGAGCCTGAGCCGCCCGCGCCTCCCTGCCCGCCGGATTGGCGTTGAGACACTGGGAAGCTGGATGATGCAGGGATAGTAGCTGGCACGGAGAATTGAAGGGCGGAAGCGAAGACTAATCCAAAGAGGGCTAGGCCGAGAAGTACCAGGTACAGATGCTTGCTAAGTTTGCGAAGTGCCGTGCGGATAGTCTGGGGCAGCATGCGAATCGAGTCCATCCACGCCGGCGGCGCGTGGAATAATTGCAGAGTTGAGGAAAGAAGGCCAAACTTCCAGAGCATCCAATTGGATGGTTGCGTATTATCGATTTTCACAATAACTGCTTTCCGCATGTCAGAGGGAATCGCGGAAGTCAGTTCTGTGAGGCGATGAAGACTCTCAGTAACCTCAACCGGGCTAATCTGATCTCCTCGAATGCGATCTTGCGAATGAATCCCTAACTTCTTCCGCAACTCAAAATCGTTGGGTGTCATATAGTGCCTGTGACCTTCTTCAAACACGTCTCCCCAGTACGCATTAATCTGTTCTCGAGGAAGCAAATCAAAAGAAGGGACTAAGACATTCAGTTCCTGGTGAGAAGAGCGCACCATGCCGGATTCGGCAAGTCGGGCCTGCAAGTAACGACTGTACGGACCGAAACGCGTGCGATGAAGTCGGTATTGAAGGTCTCCGAATTGAGAGCGCTCAAGACGCAAGATCTGCGCTTGGAGCCATGGCTCGAGCCACTTTCGCATGGGGGTAAGTTCCAACACCGTATAGATGGTGCGGGTTGCTGGGTTGTGCGCCAGCGCTTCCATCATCAGGAGCGTGCCAATGCCATGGCGATGTGGCAAAACGTTAACATCTCGGATCCACAACTGCCCGGACCTCAACCACGGCCGCTCATCCCAATGGCGGAACTTGAGCGTTCCCACCCGGGTAATGCCTTGATGCGTTGTCGAATAGGTCACTTCACCCAGCACAGGATCATAGACCGGACGCGCTTCTGCGTAGCGTTGAACCGCCTGCTCAAGACGAGAGAGCAAGCGAGCATCTAATGACGCGCGGCTCCGCACCGTGCCGGATTCGCTGGTGTGGGGCGTTGCCTTGACACCCCCCAGGAGATCGGCTATAGTCGAAGTAATGTCGGAGAGGAAGCGTCGTGGAGCGACTTCGTGAAACAGGCTCACAAGTCGATTCGGTTGAGCTCCCACTTCTGAGGAGAGCGTCCGATGCGCATTACCTATGATCCCCATGTCGACGCCCTCTACATTCGGTTTAAAGAGACGACGGTGACGACCAAGCACCTGGCCGAGGGGATTGCTGCCGACTATGACGCCCTCGGTAACCTCGCCGGCCTGGAAATCTTGGACGCGATGACGCGTTTCGGCGACAAGACCACCCTCCGAAAAGTCACCCTGGAAGAAATCGGTCTCAGCACCTAGTCGAACGTCTGCTTCTCTCTGTCCATCAAAGAACGTCTCCCCTAACACGTCCGTGCCAGTTGGCGCAGCAACAAGCAATAACCAAAACCAGAGGAGCGCTCTCGGTGGAAGCGACTTGGCAAGCTTGCGGAGCGTGGTAATGACACGTTGGAGGAGTGGGCGAGTAGATTCAACACGATACAGCGTCATCTCTTTCGGAGAAATCGTTGCAGCGCTGAACCCAGGGGCCACTGGAGTTCGGCCATGCCACTGCGGTACAGATCTTTCTATCAGTCGATGACCTTGAGTACGCAAATCGAACAGTGCATGGGCAGCAGGAGCGGCATCGTGCGATCCGTATCTACTTGTGTACATCGCTGAGAAGTTCCGTGGGAGAAGTAAGAAACCGCCATCTCGAAGCACTCGTAGGGCTTCTGTGGCGACTCGCTCCGATGATACTCGGCTCTCTGGAAAAGCGGTCGGCTCATTACGCCCCATCAAGATGAGATCTGCCGTTCCATTTGGCAGTCCCGTTTCCTCCAAAAAGCGTTGATCAGCAGCCATAATGCGAATACGCCCTTCGAGTTCAGCATTTCGTTGTCGGACAAACTCCTGCCATTCGCTGTTATAAAGCGAGTTCGGCTCAATGATCACAATCTGGGCACCTGGAAACACCTTTGCCAAGAGCCAGACCCAGTTGTCCCAAACTGCAGGATCTGAGGGAGCTCCTGGCTCAAACGCCACGATTCGTTGAATTGGCCCCATATCGGCAATATCTTCAAATACTCCGATTCTTGGCGTTGTGTTCAAGGATAGCCCCCCTCCTGATCGCGTGGGGACTTCAGGTAATTGCGGGACAGCTTGCTTCCCTCCATGCAACCAGGACCATCGTATCGTCCGCCACGCGCGCGCGAGCCAATTTCGGCCAGCTCCGGCCAGCGTTCGAACGAAGCCGGAGCAAGCCGCAGCCACGCGACGGAGCCAGCCCCGGCCAGCGTTCCACCAGAGCCGGGGTAAACCCCGCCCCCACCAGGCCATGCCCAAGAAGACGATGATGGATGACGGGTCAAGGGTGACGGGTGAAGGATGAAGCGATGCGACGAGCTGCGCGGCGGCCGGGGCGGCGGTGAGGAGGGGCCAGAGGAAGCCGACGAGCACCAGGGAGAGGAGCTTATTAGGGCCGCTCCTTTCCCCGCGCTGGCCCACATCCAGATGCAGCATCACACCCGCGCGCGGAAACTCTTGTAAGAGCTGCTGGAAGCGTTGTCTTCTCTGAGGGAACGGAAGTGCGTTTAACCTCGAGAGCTGTCGATTGGCTCGATCGTAACGTCGAAGCAGTTCAGCCAACTGCGCGTGAGTTGTTCGGCTCAACTCATAGCCCACGTGCAACCAATCGATTTTGGTGTTTTCTCGTCGAAGCCATAGACGCTCTGCATGAGCTCGCCGCCCCTCAGGGGCTTCAATAAACGCCGACACCTCATCTGCCCCGTGCGTGACCACCTCTGTCTCGAGGGTCTCGAGCAAATGCGAGGCGAGTCCCAACCCCTGATAGAGAGGGCGGGTCGCGATACTCATGACGTGAAAACTCCACAGCGACTTCCTCGAAGCAATCACATACGAAATGAGACTGTGAGTGTGAGGCAGCCGGATGGTAAACGCCAGACTGCGGGAGTCGACCAAGCTCTGCACTAATGTCTTTGGATCCTCGCCGGTAGGAGGCAGGTGCTGGAGCTCTCTTCGCTCCAGCGGATGGCGCCGATTGACCGGCTGCAAGAGGAGCCGCTGCGCTCTTCCCTGAATGCTGACGGAAATGCGAGTCATGGTCAGCACAGTGCCAGCCACGAGCGCGACAAGAAAGGCGGTGATAGGTGAGAGGTGATGGCCCGCCCCGGCAAGCGTGACTGGCGGGCCGGGGGTGATGGATGACGGGTCAAGGGTGACGGGTGAAGGATGAAGCGATGCGACGAGCTGCGCGGCGGCCGGCGAAGTCCCGAGCGGTCCACTCAGCATCGGTGCGGCCGCGAGGGAGGCGGCGGTGAGGAGGATGGCGACCAAGAGTGCCATCGCTGTCTTGACAGAAAAGACCTGCTGCGTTATAGTCGAGATCAGCAAGGAGAATCCAGATGAAAGGACGAACGCGCATTTTTCCCAAACCGCTCCAACAAGACTACGACTGGGCCTTTGCCCACTATGGTCAGCTCGCGAGACGCTTTCCAAATCAGT
>CAYNXT010000014.1:0-19489 GCA_964401235.1 uncultured Planctomycetales bacterium | reverse complement strand
GGGCGTTGAATGCGTTAGCCCGGCACGCCACCTCGACGTGGCAGCCAAGACCAGCGCCAGTATAAGAGGTAAGATAACGACGGACACCCTCGATGAAGTCATCTCAACTCTTGTCTTGAGGAGAGGCTCTGTGTCTCAGTGGAGTTCTGTGGTTCTGTGGTGTCATCTTATGGAGCATGCACCAGGTACCTCGCAAGAATGAGCTCGGCATCCAGCCGTTCGGCCGAGGCGCTTGAGAGCAGCCGCAACGTGCGCACATCAATGAGCGGGCGGCGCTGCTCAAGTGCCGCCAATAACTTCATCATCTGCGTCAGCGAGCCAGTGACTCGTACTCTCACCGGCACGCGAGTCAGAAATGAAGTTTCACCCTCGGGAGCCTGCACCGGCTCAGGATCCTCGAGTTTGACTGACGCGAAGGCCTCAACCCCTTGTTGAAAGATCAGCTCAGCGGCTTCTTGCACAAGCCCCAGCTGGATGAGCAGTCGAGGGACCGTCTCAGACGGCGGCAGCTCTTTGGGAAATCCCAACTGCTCAGGCACCGGCATGGTGCGAGCGGCCGCGAGCCGCTCAAGCGTCCGCTGCACATCATGCACCTGCTGCTGGAAGGAGAGTTGGGGATCGGTGTTGGAGACCGCGTCTGTTGGAAGAGACTGCGCAATACGTCCGAGCAGTTCCTGATACTGATGCTGCAGCGCGCGTTCGCGAGTGGTCAAATAGTCGATGACGGCCTCATTCGGCGGAATGCCGCCACTGAGCATCAAGCGCTTGATCGCTTGGCGCTTCTCGGCCACTTGACGTTCGACACGCTGAAGATTCATACGCCAGACGATCACGGACACTAGCACCGCCCCCATGACCATCGCCACACCGAGCGGCCCCCACCCCACCGCGCGCGATAAAGATTTCATGTTGATTGCGGATTGCGAATTGCGGATTGCGGATTAATTGGTCGCTCGACTTGAATGGTAAAGAGGATCACATCGCGGCCGCTCGTCCCCTCTGCGCTGACAGGGGCTGAGAGCAGCTTCACGTTGCTCATGCCCGCCGTGGTTTTTAGCGACTCCATGAGGCGGGTCACCTCTTGAAACGAATAGGCGCGCCCTTCCAAGACCCCCTCGACGTTCGCGGGTCCCTTGCTCCATTCAGCTTTTGTTAACCAGACGGTTTTCGGAAGCGCGCGAACGACGTCGGCCAACACATGGGTCAGGAGGGGCGCCCCGCGCACAAGCTCCTCGAGATGGCGCGTACGCTGCTGCATCTGCTCTTGTCGCAGCAAGAGCGCTCGCACATCAGGGCGAAGCGTTTGATACAGCTGCTCGCGCCGCTCAAGCGCCTTCAAGACGTGGCTGCGTCGCTCGGAAAGCTCCACCATGCCACTGATCCCGACGCCGATAGCCGAAACCGCGCAAAGGCTGCTCGCGGCCCAAGAAAGGCGCCGCAGCGTCTGTTGGCGCCGATCGTGTTGGATCGCAGAGAGCAAATTTAGACGCAGGCTCCCTACTCCAACACCTTGCAAGGCGAGTCCCATCGCAACGGCCGAGCCTCGAGCGCCACCTACTTCAAGCGGTTCGACCGGGAGATTCAATCGCGTCCGCAACAGCTCCACCAGCGCGGCCTGCCCTTCCACCTGGCCAGCGATCTGAATCTTGGCCACTCGTGCAGGCACGCTGGCTTGTACCGACTCCCAGCTCATCAGAATCTCTTCGGCCAGCGTGCCCGAAGAGGCGCGCGTCACCGGCAACACCTGCAATCCCGAAGGGGTCCAGAGAATCCATTCCGCACTCTCGGCGCTAACCAGATGGAGCAGTGCCACCTCTGAAGAGGTGACGGAGGTGATGCTGGCCCGCGCATTCAGCAACGCTGCGGCATGAACCGAGACCGCCTGGACCGCAAGGCCTGCTCGTTGACATGCACTCAGATGCTCATCAAGCCGCGAGCGCCGCATCGCGGCAACCAGCGCCATGGGCCTTTGGCCATGGAGCCCCACGGGCAGAGCCCGTCGCACCAGCGATTCCGCTCCGATGGGGGCGACATCCTGCCCTCCTAGTGGCTGCTGCACTACCATGCCGCCCCCCGTTCTTGCTTTCGCAAGAAAGCTGGGGGGCGCAATGGCAGGATTGGGAGGCGAGAGCCACTGATGATGCCATTGCGCCTCTTGCACCTCAAAGGGAAGCAGTTGTTGCAATTCGAATTGAACCGCCAGATGGGCTCGACGCGGATCTGGCACCAGCGGCTGAAGCGTGGCCAAAATCGTAGAGGTCGTGGGAAGGCCCAGGACAACTGGTTGCTGGATGCGCGCGTCCTTGCGCAGTTGAGCCAACGCGTGAGTCAACGCTTCGCGATTGGCACTCTCGCAAGAGCGCTCGGCGCTGGCGCGCACCTTCAGCGCAGGGGGACCCTCAAGCACGACGGCCCGTACCGCCGTGGGGGCAATCTCAATGCCGACACCAACCGACATTTACTCGATGCGCCAAAATTTGATGGCAGGGCCTTTGGGCACCACCAGGCTCGAAGGCTCCACCCCGATGATCCACATCCGTTGCGCCGGCGAAGGATCTTCCTCGTCTGGTTGAATCCCGGGGGTGCCGTTCATCTCCCTGGCCGATTTGACCCGGAAGTAATGATTGCCAAATGGCAAGTCGATTCTCGTCGCCGAGGTATCGGCACTCCATGCGGACCAGTCCTCCGCATCAAATGCCACGGCGTAGACGCAATCGCCCTCCGGACAGAGAAACTCAAACGTGACTTCGCGCAACGGAGTAAACCCAGCCGGCCCGCTGGTAATAATCGTCTCAGGTGAGAGCAACCCCAGCTCGATCTCATCCGCCACCACAGCGGAAATGTTTCCGGCTTGATCGACGAACTTCACAAACACCTGCTGTGGGCCTCGCACCGGATACAATTTCCAGAGCTCACGGACCGCCACAAACGGCTCCTCGACATACCCACTGAGTTCGTCATTACTCAATAAGAGACGAGCCACGCCGGAGGTTGCATCGGTGGCTGCCAAGCCTAACGTCACATAGACGCTGGTGGTCATCGCCGCACCGGCGTTGATTGCCACGGTACCGCTCGGTGGTGTGGTATCGCGCACCACGCTCCAGATCAGCGGCGTTTGCGTATTGCCGATTAGATCCGCCATGCGCAGTTCCAAACTGTTCGTCCCTTCCTTCCATGTTCCGCCGCTGGCTCTCACGATCCCCGTCGCCGCATCCACCTGCACCGACACGGCGGCTCCATTAAGCGCCAGGCTCACGGTTTGCGCGCTCAGGCCGCTGTGCTCATCGATGAGGGTCGCACTGACCTGCGGACTGGCTTGGTTGAGCAGCGCACCGGGTGCAGGAGTGTACTGCTCAAGTCGCGGAGGGAGCGTATCAACCCACAGCTCCAGCACGACCGGTTTGCCGGCATTGCCTGCGGAGTTGACCGCTTTGACGGTAAACGTGTGCTTCCCATCGGCCAACACCTTAAAGAGACTGGCTGCGACATCCAAGGACGTCGCGGTCGTATCAATCACCGTATCCGGATCCGTATCGAAGGCATAGCTGTAGCCTGCCACATTGGCTGCGCCGACCGGCGCCTCCCAAATATAAATGGGGTCGGCATCGCGCTGCCACGCCTTCTCAGGAATCTGCGGACCTAACGGATAAGTCTTCGCATAGAGGACGGAGAGATCCAGGTCGCTCACCGGCGCCGGTTGCGAGCCGGACAACGCGGCTCCTAAGAACCCTGGAGTCAGCCGAAATCTTGAGCTGGAAATGCGATGGCCGGCGACCGCATCCCCGATGGCGCTTTGCTGGCGAAATTGGGCTGAGGTCGTTGTGGTCCCACCCTGATTCGAGACGGCGACTTCGATCCGTTTGTCATCCGCTGAACTGACCGCCGCCTCGGCAAAATGAGGACAAACAATCAGCAAGAGTACTAAGGCAATCGCCGGCTGGAGGCTGGAGGCTGGAGGCTGGAGGCAATGACCTTGAGCCTTCAGCCTAGAGCCTTCAGCGCAATAGATCTCTCGCATGTTCATCGTTCGACGACGGTTTCGATGTGCTGAATCGCGGTGGTGCGAGCATCCTGGAGCGCTTCCCCGACGCTCTTGATACGAAACATATCAGAACGTATGGTCAACAGATGGGCGACTTGGCGAAAAACCGCCAGCTTCGTCTCCTCATCAGCGCCCAGCACCTCACCAAGGAGGAGATCGCCGATGCCACGCCCCGCTCCTTCTTGATCGCCATATGGCCGCCCGGCTAGAAGCCGTGACACCAGCGCCGAGGTCATGCCGGGCAGCGCTAAGAGCACATCCACCGACGCCGTATTGACATTCACCGGCCCCAGACGGATCAGCTGCGGATCGAGTTGCGCGTGATTGAAATGGCACACCTGATTGTTCGACATGCACGTGACTTCCAGGGTGAGCAGATTCGTCGGTGTTTCTTCGCCAATGTGGATTTGTCCCACCATGAAACGTCCTTGCGCATCTGAAAAAATCGGCGCGACCTGATTCCAAGGCACGACACTCTCGTCCGTGTTCGGCCATCGCACAGCTAATCGCTCCCCGGGCGCGCCATATAACGTCAATCGATACAGGCCTTCAGGAATCGGCGCCCAGCTCCAACTGCCCACTTCATCCGCATCCTGGCCGCTGACGGCAAAACCGTCTGGTGTTTCCCGCCACGCATCGCCCCCGCCGGCTAGATGGCCTTCTGTTTCAAGGCGAATCCCCTCGACCGTGAAGCGATCGACGATCTTGGCCAACTCCAGCGTCGAAAAGGGTTTCCACGCCTCCCCACTGGATAACCCGGCCAACTCCCCGACCCCTTCCAGCGATCGGCTCAGGACGCTAATCTCTTTGGCAGGATCATGCACAATCACTTGGCCCTGCCCTGCGTCTTCTTGCAAACCGGCATTATCATTTCCCTCTCCAGGCGTGTGGAGTTTGAGCGATGGATACCACTGCTCATCAAGTCCATCGCCATTGGCATCCGTCACCACGCTCGGATCTCCCTTTTCTAAACTTTGAAACGCCGCTCCGCTCGGAAGCGGCACCGGATAGACAACTTCGTCCACCAGCAGCCCGCTCGTCGTGCGCAGCACAACGCGCGCCATTTGACCGGGCAGCGTGGTCTTCAGCCAATCATCGCCCGGGGAGGGACTGCCCCCGGGAAACCGTAACTGGACCGCGTTGGTCCCAGGCGGAATCTGCCATGCGCTTCGCGCGTCGAGACCGTTACCGGATAACACACCGGCCGGCTCAGAATCGGCGTCGTCAAGATCCACAGCCGCCACCAACAGCCCATGCGGCTGAATCACCGCGCCAGGTGGCAACTGGGCCTGGCGCCCAACCATAGCTTCCCCTTCAAGCGACCAGCCGCCCACATCGAGCGGCCGGTCACTGAGGTTGATCAGCTCAAGATACTCCCCGTCTGGTTCCCGCGTCAATTCGACGCTCTGTAGATAGTATGGCTCGTTTGCGCTTGTCTTATCAATGGTGATGCTGAATTTTCCCACATCTTGCCCACCTTGAATCGCCTGCGTAACGGTCACTGGTACACTCGCATACTGGCCATGCCTGAGAACTGGTTGGTCACTCTCCATGAGCCCAACCGCATCGTCGGTCTTGCGTCCAAATACCCTCAGATAATAGTTCCCCGGAGGAAGGAGCGCGCTGGTCCACGTCCAGGTGGCTTTTCCCACCCCGCCGTTTTGGTAGTACGAGGCTCCGGATGTTTGTCCCCATCCTGAGCTCAGCGGATTTGAAAACGTGGCCGAGGTGACTTCAAACGCCATGGTAGGTCTGACCATGAGCTCGTTGATGCGCACCGCCTCGATGCCTCGCACCGGCTGGCCGGTCGTGGCACTCTCATCGACTAACTCAATGCCGCGAAACGCGCACACGGTGCCTGCTGGCTCTCGATGCAACACCTCTATCGTCAGCGTGTTGGCAAGCTCAAACACTCCAAGCGATGCGCCGTCATCAACTGATGCCATGTGCTGGCCCGCCACCGTCACATCTCCAACCTTCAATCCCGAAATTCCCCGTGCGAGAATCCGAAACGTTCCGGTGGGCACCTGAACAATCCATGAGAGCTTCCCTGCGTCGGGTTCGTGACTTTCGTAGTGGCCCTCAGGCTGATCTGCCCATTGCCATTGCCCCTGAGGTCCTTGATTGGGCATCATGAGCAGTTGGGAGGAGCGGAGAAGCCGGGTGAGTTCAAGGTCAGGATCGACGTAGTCCGCCATGTTCGCCGCCGCCTGCCAGGGATCTGCCACGCCTGCCTCAAGCAGGACCCCTAAGAGCTCCTCGGCACCGGCCGTATTCACGTTAATGCGCGGTTTGCCTGTCACGCTGATGTTCAAATCTCGGCTATAGACCGTCGCAACCTGCTTGAGCCGATCCAGGGCCTTGGCGTCTAATCGTGCCGACTCAATAAGATCTTCCAACCGCTCGATGCGGCGGTCATCGCCTTGCAACGCCAGCGGCTGGAACTCATCGACTTCATCAATAGCCCCGTCTTTATCATCATCGATCCCGGCTGCTCCCGGCTGAGTATCCGGACCGTTGCGGTATTGTTCAACCGTCTGAGCCAACTCTGCCGGTTGATTCATCCCCACGCGCTCGAACAGGGTCGTAAGATTCAGCGCGCCCACGCCTGTGGTCGGAGGATCGGCATAGCCGGCGTTCAGATTCGCTTTGCCACCCTCATCGCGTATCTGCACGGCATAGCGCCCTGCAGGCTGCTCCGCCGCATCCTCCAGAGGCCACCACCGCGCATCCGGCATTCCATCACCATTGACATCCACATCGCTGCCGGCGAACTCGCGCTCCCACCCCTCCGTCGGATCATCCGCTCGCGAACCGAGGCGATCCTCATCCAGTAATGCTCTGGCATGGTGAATGCCGGCCTCAGCAACGTAACGCGCCTGTGTCGTTGCCGCAAACTGACGACTGGCCTGGGTCTCTAAGTACATCGAAAACGCAAATGCCACGCCCATAATCCCGATCACCGTCAAGAGGCTGACCACGATGAGCAGCGCAATGCCCCGCTCGGAGTTCGCTGCCGGCTGCCGGCTGCCGGCTGCAGCTTGAAGCCTGAAGCCTGAAGCCTGATTAGCTGGTGGGGACATGAATCACTGTGTCAAACTGTTCCGGGCGTTGGCGCCCGATCATCAGAGTGATATGGACCGCGCGCGGGAGCGCGCCGGCGTGCGGTGCCCCGGAGCGTCCATCCCATTCGGTGAGCCATGTCGAGCCGTCAAAATAGGACACCGCAAACTGTGAAATTTCCCTTCCGCAAATTTCACTCGTGCCGGTGTTCGGGTCGCCGTCGGCCGGCTCACCGTCATGGCACATGAGCTCGCCTTCGCTGCCGAGCCAGTAGCGGCGTTCGACCAATCCCGTGCGACCCGGCAGCGTGCCGACAAAAAACAGGGTCTCCGCTTCCCCGATCAATGGATACCGGACATCAGCCACGCTTGAGGTCACCTCGCGGGTCAAGAGGTCAAATAACAACCGAGCCTGCTGGTATTGCTCCGTGCGCAACTCTCCGGTCCGCCAAGCCCGCGTGATGCCCTGGAACATGAGCGCGCCGGCCGCGCCAATCGTGACCAGGATCGCCATCGCGATCAGCACTTCAATGAGCGTTAATCCATCCTTCGCTGCAGCCGGCAGCCGGCAGCCGGCAGCTTGAAGCTTGCAGCTTGAAGCAGGCTCAGCGAATGTCGCGGCGGACATAGGTCACGAAGGTGGATTCGCGCGGGCGACCCTCCTGCTCCCATCGCACGCGCACTTCAATGAGTTTCAGCCGCGTCGTATCGGCTAAGTGGGTCTCAGCGGGATGCAGAATGCGCGTGGTCAGCGTCAAACCTTCAATTTCCTCGGAGGTCTCCCCAATAACCAACTCATCCCACGACTTGAGCTTCAACGCTTCAAGGGTGCGCCCGGCAACCATGGCGGAGCGGCTACTGTGCTCGGCTCGCACCGATGCGCGAAGTCCCACGGGAAATACCCGCATGGCTCCGACTACGCCGACGCTCAGGATCGCCATTGCCATCACGATTTCAATGAGTGAGAAGCCAACTAGACCTCGTGAATCGCGAATCGCGAATCGTGAATCGTAGAAACGACGGACGAACCACGATTCACGAACCACGATCGACGAACTCATCCTAATAACTTCGTGAGGGACATCAGCGGCAAGAACATCGCAATCACGATAAACCCCACGACGCCTCCGACAAACACAATCAGCAGCGGCTCGAGCAACTGAGTCAAGCCGGCCAGTTGCACATCCACTTCCTCCTCATAACTATCCGCCACCTGCATGAGCATGCGATCCAGCTGACCGGTTTCCTCGCCGAGCGCGACCATCCGCGTGACCAACGGCGGAAACACGCCGGAGAGCTCCATGGGCCGGGCCAGCGACTCGCCGACCTTCAGACTCTGGGCCACATCACGCAGCGCATCATCGATCACCACATTGGTCACCGTCGCGCGCACGGTTTCAAGCGCACCCAGAATCGGCACGCCGCTGGCAATTAACGCGCCGAAGGTTCGAGCAAATCTCGCGATCAATAGCCGCTCGACGAGGGAGCCGATGATCGGCGCGCGCAACGTGCCCTGATCCACCAGGCGACGTCCCAACGGCGTCTTCAGGAACAAACGGGCTAGCACAACCAGCCCAATGAGCATGAGCAAGGCCAGGAGCCACCATGAGCGCACCACCGTGCAGATGGTGACCAACAAACGCGTGGGCCACGGCAGCGTTGATCCGAGCTCCGTGAACATGCCCAAAAACGTGGGCACGACGAAGGCGACGAGAATCAAGAGGATGCCCACCGCAGCCACCATGACAAAGGCCGGATAGATGAGCGCGCTTTTGACCCGCTCGCGCAGGCGAGATTGCTTTTCGAGGAGATCGGCTAAGCGCTTGAGGATTTCTTCGAGGAGTCCGCCCACTTCACCGGCGCGGACCATGTTGACGTAAAACGGAGGGAACCATCGGGGGTGCCGAGCCAGGGCGTCGGAGAGTTTGCCGCCGGCTTCCACATCACCGGCCACCGCGGCGAAGACCTCGCGTAGCGGCCCCGGCTCCAATTGATCGCTGATCGTGCGAAGGGCTCGCAACAACGGCATCCCTGCCTTGACCAGCGTTGCGAGTTGGCGAGTGCTCAGGACAAGGTGCGCGCGCCCTGAACGTCTGAACCCGGATCGCCTACGAACCAATTTGAACCGCCAGGTCTCCTACTTGGGTTGAACCAGTGCTCAGAGATGGGCTCAAATCACATGCGGAGAATTTCGGGCGCACGCGGACTACCGTAGCGCGCCCGATCATGGCAGACCCTCGAAGGATGTCGAAGGACATCCCCACGCGCACGCCATCGTCGCTGCCTTTATCCACCACGACGAACCGTTGCGCTTCATTGACGTCGACCAGCCGCCCGCGAAGAGACCCAGCGGGAGCCGCTGCGCCCGAGGATCTATTGACGACGATCGGAGGCAGCTCCACCGCCCCGGAAAGCGCAGGAGTACCGGAAGGGTTGTTCGCCGCGCGCAGCGGATCCACATCGGTGATCACCCGCAGGCTGCTATTGGGGGAGCGCCTGATCTGATCGAGCTCCTCGGCTACTCGCTGGTGGTCGCGCTCGAGGAGCTTGAGGCGCTCGCGGAAACGGGTGGCCGCGCGCTTGAGGTCCGATTTTTCCTCTTCTAATTGCGCAATGCGGCTATTGGCCTCATCCCGTTCGCTGGCCATGCTGGCGACTTGCGCCTGCAGTTGGTTTCGCTCTTCGGCAAATTGGTTGTACTGCGCTTGGAGCTCCTCAAGCCGTGATCGCGAGCGCTCAAGCTCCGTGGTCGCTGAGGAGAGTTGGTTGCGAAGCGAATTGAAGCGTTCCTCAAGTGCTCGCCGATCATTCTGCAATTCCGTCAACTGCTGGCCTAACGCTTCGTTCTCGCTCGTCAGCTGCGCGACATCTTGCTGACTTCGCTGCAATTGCTGTTGCGTCTGCTGCAAGGTTCCAAACAACACCACCGATCCTACCGCGCCAAGAATGACCAACACGATCAGCACGACTTTGAGGTTTCGCTCCATTCACATCCTTAGGCTTGGACGAACGTTTCTCGGATGATCCAGCACGCAGCCCCGAGTGCTACGGCGTTTTCCCCCAATTGCGCAGGCAGCACATCCACGAGGCTGGCCGGCTCTTCATACGCATAACGCTTGACGCATCGCCAGACCGGCTCGAGCAACATCGATCCGGCTTTTTCAATGCCCCCTCCAATAACCACGACATCCGGATTAAGGAGGTTCACCAGGTAGGCGATGCGGATGCCCAGCTGTATGGCCGCATGTTCTACTAGCTCCTGAGCCAACTGATCCCCGCCCTGCAGCGCGCGCAAGACCACACCCAAATCAATAGCGTCCAGATCTCCGCTGGCTAGCTCCTGAATCGTCGTGGTGTGACCTTCCTGGATCAACTTCTTGGCCTGGGAAGCCAATCCAAGATCCCAGACGTTCGAGAGCACAAACGAAGGGCTTTTGATCCATCGCAAATAATCATCATCCGAGGGCACGAACACGCCTAGCTCTCCGGCGCTGCCGCCTGATCCCCAGTACATGTGTCCGTGAAAAATCAGGCTCACCCCGACATCCGAATACAAGTAGACGAGATTTTCCACCGGGCGCTCAAGTCCTAAGCGCAGCTCGCCATAGCCGGCCAGCATGGAATCGGTGCCCATCAAGATCGGCAGCCGCAAGTGGGTTTCCAATTGATCGCGGATGGCGACGTAGTTGGTTCTCACACCATGACGGGCCGTTTCTCGCACCGTGCCGGCTCGTTCATCTAAAATTCCCGGCAAGCCAATGCCGATGCCTTGCACTTTTTTGGGATCGATCGGGCTGCTCTTGAGAAACTCTTGAATCCGTCCACCCAGCTCACTGAGGATACGGTCCATGTTGTCCGTCGTGCGCGGCGCGGCCATGCGATGGACGATGTGCCCACGCAGGTCCGTCATCACCATGACCGTCTGGGCCTTGGCTGCATCGATCGGCCCGACATCGATGCCCGCGGCGTAGCTCACTTTGGTATTGAGCTCGACCAGGACCGGCTTGCGCCCGCCGGTTGAAATGTCAAATCCACGCTCAAGCACGAGTGCCTGCTGGATGAACTGATTGACGTAATTGGAGACGGTCACAATGTTAAAACCCGTCCCCTGTGAGAGTTCGGTGCGGGTCAACGGGCCACGCTGACGCAGCAATTCCAGCAGCTGGAAGCTTTTTTCCTCGCGCTCCGTCAGCCGATGCTGCTCCAATAAGCTTCGACGCTGAATCATTTTACCCCTGTATTCTCAAGGAGTTTCGTCGATTTGTCAACAGCTACAACGTTGTCAAATCGCCATTCGATCGATTTGGTCAGCACGATGGGAAGCCCAAAATCCGCCCCGCCCCGAATGGTAATATCAATCTGATAGGGTCCTGGAGCCAGATGGACGCCATGGCCAATGGCATGATACTCCTCTTCTTCCCCTGGCAAGAGCCCCCAGCCTGGAGGAAGCGTCACGCTCGCCACCACCTGCCCTTCTTCATTGCGAATGGATACCTCCCCTTCAGGAATGAGATGAACATTGCCGCGATTGCGAACGCGAATCACCGCTTCTAGCCGATCGGGTTGGGCGATGTCCGGCGTTGAAGCGGAATAGATGACCGAGACCTCACCAATTTCCGCATCAATCCGCTCCGTTCCCTGAATGCCGACATACACGATCGTTCCGAGCCGGCTGTGAATGGACGTTTCGCTTTCGGATGCCGGGGCGTTTGCGGTAAAAAACACTTGGCTGCGCAATTCACCGCTGGCCTGTGCAGGAATGCGAATCGTGTACTGGACTTTTGCGCGTTTGCCCGGCTTTACGATCAACGTCTCGGGATGCACGCTCAGCCAGGAGACCTGGCCTCGTGAGCCGGTGATCCCCCCGCTCCAATCTTCCGGCTCGACGCGCACCTCAACGGGCGTGGGACCTGGATTCTCGACGTGAAACGTCCCTGAAAGTTTCTGGCGCGGTTTCCCTTGCAGGACAATGCGAGAAGGAGACACTCGAATCCCTGCATCGACAGTCAGCCCACTAGCAAGGATGGCGCAACTAACCGCCATAGCAAACACTCGAAGGCCAAAGCGCATGATGAGTTACTGCTCGATCCGCTCAATGAAAATTCGATCCGTGCCGTAGAGCTGGGCGGGTTTGTTTCGGAAGTCCACGGCGAGATAGACGATGACCGGAGAAGCAGCGGCGCGTCCGGTGGTGGGACGATCTCCCAGTTGAGCGCCCTTCAGGAGTGTTCGGTAGGCAATCGCGTCTGGCGTGGCAAACCCTGCATCGGATTCATCCGGCACGTAGGCCCATTCCATCGTGTCCGTAAAGGATGGCGCGGCTGGCTGCACCTCGTCATAGACTTGCCAGAGCAGCGGGGCCGCGATTCCAGGATCCACTTCTCCGACTAAACCGGCTGCGCTGGCTTCGGACGGCCCGGTGAAGCGGTGCCGCAGCCCGTGCCGATTGTCGGTCGCGATCGTAATTTGTTCCGACGGAGAGCCCAGTTCGTACTGAATCTCAAGATATTGGCGCGCGCTCAAGACGGCGCCCTGAGGAGGAGCCAACCCAAATTCGAGAGTGGATGAAGATTGGTTGTCTGAGACATTGCGCACCAGGACGCGCAACGTCTGGTCCGCCATGCTCGGTCCGAATGCCAGCGCATCCCAGACAACAAACTCACCTTCTCTAGGGATCGCGGCATGGCGTAGTTGGAGGTGGTTCCATCCCTGGCGCAGCAGCGTATGAGAAATCTCCACGGTGGCTTCCCCACCTGCTGCCAAAATAGCCTGTCCTGCAATGCCATCGTTCACGCTGACTTCCACCGTAACCGGAAGCTGATTGTGCGTCTGAGCCGCGACCAACCGTAGCGCCCGATCAGCCGACGCATCCTGCAGCATGAACAAAACATCCGTCATCGGCTCATCCACCACGTTGAGGGCGCGCTCGAATGTCACAGGATCTTCGCCGATGAGATAGGAGTTATCCGCGAGCCGTTCTTCACCAAAATCCTGGAAGGCGCCGTCTACCTGGCCAATCTGCCAGGTGTCTTGATTGGTTGATCCGGTGGGCGGATTCACGTGAACATCCTGCAACTGCACCCATCGCTCGCCATCGGCCCAGGTCAGCGTGATGATGTGAGTGCCGCTCGTCTGCAGCATCGCTGTCGGCATTGGCACATACACGCTGCTGACGTCCGCCTCGCCGGTGCCGCGCCGATCAAGGAATCGCACTCTGCGCAGCAACTGACCGTTGAGTGCCACGTCCACATCGACAAACCGTTTGCCGAGGGCGTGATCGATGCCGGAGGGATGTAATTCCAATAAGGCATCTCCGGCTGCAATCGCCGAAGGTGTTGAAAATTCAATCGTTTGGGTCAGGTGATCCGTCGTGTTGATCAACAGATAGGCATGGGCGCTGCGCGGTCCTGAAGGCTCAAGGCGATAGGTCGGACGTGAGCGCACGCCTAACTGATTCAGGGCGCGCTGCAGCACCGGATGGTCTCGCACCAATCGTCCAACCAAACCGGTGCGGTACTGTTCAATACCTAAAAGGAGCGCGCCTTGATCGATGCCAAGATAGTCGTTCGCCACGAACCCTTGCGCTACATTGATGGCATCCTTCAACCCGTAGCGATCACGCAACGCACCTTGCTGCACACTCGCGAGGTGTTGCAGCGCCGGCAGAGCCAGATCGGCCGCAAATGGCAGGGAGCCGGCCAGCGCGTACGGCGTGACGGTGCCATCATGGCGCGCACCACCCACTGCCGCAGCATCCAGCGGCGGGGTGCCATAGAGGCCCTGGTAGCCCTGCGGTCCATCCGACGCTGAGATCCCCCAAAATAACCGGCGGTATCCTGCTTCAGGGTGCGCCTGGGCAAACCGAAAGTTGGCCAGAATTGCCTCGCGGGTATTCTCGGCCCAGTTCACATGGAACGCGTCTCGCCCAGAGCCCCACTCGATGAACAGGCTCGGATAGAGATACGTAAAGAGCGAGCCGAAGAATGACTGGATCATCGGCAGGCCATCGCGCCCGAACCGACCGCTCAGCAAGCCAAAACTGCCCCGGCTAATGTGGTAGTACGCATCGAGCCCCTCGGGTAGGTTGGGATCCGGCCGTATTGGGTGAGTGGTCGATCCTGCCGCCAACACATATGCCAGGAGCCCTTCCGAATAATAGTCCAAGTGGCGCTCAAACCCCTGTTCCGGCGTCCAGACCAGGTAGAACTGATTTTCTCCATGCGCGCGCAGCGTCTGATTTGGCCCATGATCAACAAAAGCCTCCCAATTCACCCCGTCATAGAGCTGTTGACTCAAGGTCTGGATGTCGCCGCCGAAATACTCTCCACCGGCCAAGGCTCCGAGAAATAAGAGGCTGGAATCGATAATCGACACGCCATCGCCGTCAAACCCCATAAAGCGCGTGCCATCGCTATTGACAAAATGGTAGAAGAACCCGAACTGCCCGGCGACCGGGCTGCCGTCGATTCCAAGGTAGCGCTGCAACGTGCGACGAGCAAAACTCTCGGCTCGTGTCCGGGTAAGCCAGCCATGTTTGGCCGCAATGGGCAGCGAGGCTAGCCAAAAGCCGGTCGCGCCGGTGCTGTAGGCCTGACTGGGCACAGGCCGCCCATTGGCTAGGCTCACCCGATCAGGGATCAACCCGTTCGCATTGACGTGCTCGGCAAAATACCTGAACGTCTCTTCACTGAGATTATCGAGAAATGCAACTGTGGTCGTATCAAGCGGAATAGCCCCGAACACACGCACGGACTCCGAGAGAAAGTTGGGCCACGTGCCGGAATTCGGGAAATGAATCTTCAGATAGCGCTCTGAGATGTTGACGTTTGAAAACATCACTTGGCGTCCCATATTGATAAAGACCCGTGGGCCGTCATAGGCGCGATAGGAGCGATTATCCTCACTGACATAGAGCCGGATGTCCTGCTCTGTCAAATGAGCCACAGACCGGGTCGCAAACAGTTTGATGAGCGAGACACGGGCCGGGTGCACCTCTCCAAGATCCACTCCCAGGCTCGTTGGAATCACCTGAGTCAAAGCAGGATTTTCGATCGCGCCGAAATCGCTCAAGGGATCTTGAGGACCGCCCCCGTTAGGGCTCAACCCCACTTGGGCGACGAGCTGTTGAAACCCTGGATTATTCGATACGGTGATCGTGACGGCATCGGTCACTATCCCTGTGCCATCTGAAACGCGGACTTGCACGTCGTAAGTTCCCTCCTGATCAATGCCAGGCACCCATTGGAACACGGTCCGCTGATTGTCTTCGGTCACCTGCGCGCCAGGTGGGAGCGGCTCCACGCTAATCGTCAGGGAATCGCCATCCGGATCGGACGCGTGGATGGAAAATTGGAGCAGATCTCCCTCTCGCGCGGGCTGATCAGGGATTGGGGTCAGGATGGGCCCGTGCGTCACATCCCTCACGATCACCTGAATCGTTTGTTGCACAACGTGGTGGCCATCGCGCACTTCAAAGGTTAGAGAATACTGCCCGGCTTGCGTCCCGTCAGGCCTCCAACTAAACTTGCGTGTGAGCGGGTCAAATGTCGCCCTGCGCGGCGGCTCACCGGTGAGGGAAACGGTGAGGGGATCGCCATCGGGATCGCTCACCTCAACGACAAACTGCAACAGCTTTCCTTCTTCGATGGGGTGGTCGATGAGACCGAGAAACTTCGGTGGACGATTGACCCGAACGGTATCGTTGACGCTCACGCTCAAGCTCTGGCTCGCGCTGAGTCCGGCTGAGTCGGTCACGGTCAAGGTCACGGTGTAGGTCCGCATGCCGGAAGGACCATCCCCTTGGGTGGCATCCGGAGTCCATGTAAATAAGCCGGTCATGTCGTTGAGCGTGGCACCGGTAGGCAGCCCGGTGGCCCCAAACGTTAGCACATCACCCTCATCCAGATCGCTTGCTTGAAGTTGGATGCTCAGCGGCACCTGCTCATTCACGGTTCTTGCTGAGAGTGGCTCTAAGGTCGGAGGGTGGTTGAACTCCTGCACGAGCACGCGGACAATGAGTTCAGCGGTGGCCGTTCCGTCGCTTGCCTGGATACGAAACTCATAGAGCTTGCCCTCAGGCAACCCTTGAGTCGCGTTAGGGATCCACTCGAACACCCCGGCTCCCCTGTTTCGAATGGTAAACGACGCTCCCACGCTGGAGAGCGGTTCGCCTGAGCGCATCGTCGCCTCGAGGGTCACTGGGTCATCATCGGGATCGCTTGCGCGAATCCGAATTCTCAACTGTCGGCCTTCCAAAATCGTCTGCTCGTCAACCGGCCGAAACTCAGGCGGACGGTTGGTGCGCCTGGCGGTATTGAGTAATAGACTCAGCCTGGCGGAGCCGGCGCCCACCAAATCCAGATCGCCGTCATTGTCCACATCAACCACGACGGCTTCTTGGACCCCTGCAGCGGGCTGGGTTAGGCCTGACAAGACGCTGAATTGTCCTGTGCCGTCATTGAACAACAGCGCATAGCCCACATTCGTCGTGACCAGAAGATCAAGGTCGCGATCGCCGTCCATGTCCCCGGTTTCAAGCGCGTGAATTGTACCTGCCTCAAGGGTGATGGACGCACCCATCGTGAACGTGCCGCTGCCATCATTGACGACGGCACTGATGCGCGCCGGTCGTTGCGCAAGGAGCAGATCCTGGGCTCCGTCCCCGTTGACATCCCCGACGACGACGGTATCGATGCCGTCTCGAATCGCAGGCAATTGTCGACTGCTCTCATCGCGGAACTGCCCGGTGCCGTCATTCACAAAGAGTTGCAGCGCGTTCGCCGCTCCTAATCCAGCCCGGCCTGCGCTCAGCAGCGCATCCGGGTCGCCATCACGATCCACATCAGCGAGATGCAGGCTGGTAGGTGCCACCGGCTGCTCTTGAGCGACCATATCGCCGGACTGAAAACTGAATCCTCCGGTGCCATCATTGCGAGCAATCGCCGGTAGATCGCCGATCATGGCCACGACCACATCGAGATCACCGTCCTGATCAATGTCTCCGATATCGAACGCGGTCGGTCCGAGAGCAATCGATGGATTCAACCTTCCTGCACTGGAGAGCAGTTCCACGTGGCCGGCACTCTTGGGTTCCAGCACAAGGAGTTGCGTATAGGAACCGCTTGCATCGGTATCGCCGATGATGATCTCGGCTGCACCATCGTCGGTCAGATCCGCCAGGGCGACGTCAAAAAAGCGGGTGCGGCCATCAGGCAGCCCAATCGGCTCAGCACCCTGCGTGAATCGGCCAAACCCGTCGTTCGACACCATGACCACATTGCGCGAACCCTCCACCATCACCAGATCTAACGCTCCGTCGCGAGTCAATTCACCCGCGCGCACCAGGCGTGGCCGGTCTACCGTGATCCCGGCAAGCTGACTCGACGCGTCCTGAAACGCAAGCGGACCGAGTGCCGGGCTGAGCACCTGGAGGCTGACGGGATTCGATGTGCGGCGAGAGGTCGTGATGGTCAGCCAGTGGGTGCCCAGTGAGGTCGTCGCGGGCAGGCGCGCGGTGAGCCGATGAGATACGCTGATCTCCGGGAGAAAGTGCTCACCTCCAAATGGTCCTGCCGGCTGAGGCGGATCGTTCACATCCTCCACCCCAAACACGACCCAGGCTAAGCCTCCGGGTAGAATGGTGCCGGCTGGAAATTGATGCGCGAGCGTCGCGTCGTGATGTTTGAGGCTCACACCGTCTAAGCGCAACGGATGGTCGGTGGTATTGACGAGTTCCACAAACTCATCTTCCTGCGGCACGGTTTCTCCATCTCCGTTGGCATCTCCAAGATAGGAGTCCGGCGGAGTCAAGAGGACTTCGTTGATGATGAGCTCCCCAGGAGCAGGAGGTGTTGCGACGGCATTGGTCACCAGGTGGAATGACTCACCACTTGCCAGCATTCCGGGGGAAAACAACCGCCCATTACCGGGCGTCGCATGCGCGACAAACGGTTTCTCCGCATCGCCATCTTCTTCGCGCATCCATGAGCTGCGAGGCTCGGGTGCTGCCGCAAGCTCGGCCCGATCAAGCTCAGTGCCGTCTGCGCTAATGAGACTCAAGCTTTCGCCCTCATTCGGTAAATTAAGCGCCTGAGGCATCCCCATAGCATCGAACGCTATCGAGACCAGCGATCCGCCTACTGTGAGAACGTTTTGGGAAGCGACTGGGCTGAAGCCATGCCCAAGCAGCTCAAGCGACTGATCAGGAATCAGATGACGCGGTTGGATCGCATGAATCAGTGGGGGACGGCCGCGCGGCACCCCGAGGCGAAAAACCGTCAGGTGGGTCGTCTCAAACTTCACCTGCCCTGCCACCGCATCCACCCCCATTGTGGTTAGCCCCTCCGTAGACCATTGACCTGTGCTCTCATCAAAGAAGAACGGAGAAATCATTTCAGGTGACACACCCTTGGCCTCTGGCTCAGCCGGGTCAAAGGAGAGGGTCAACCGTAACGGAAACTTCACATCCCCGTTGGGCTTGACCTCGAGCGCTTTACCAATGGCCACCCCGGCACGTCGAAACTTTGGAGCTGTCAAGACCGGTTCAGTAACCACAGGTGCAGGCTTACCGGTGCTATCGGTGGGTTGGTCCGTAGTGCCGGGTACTCCCGGCTCGGTGGGTGACGCAGACTCGGTGGGTTCTGTCGTCTCTGTCGAGGCAAAGAATCCTCCAAAAATTCGCAGAAGACCTGCAGCAGCGGGATCAGCGGAGGTTATCTCTTGAGTGACCTCTCCTTCTTCCTGTGGCGCAGGAGGAGACTCCGGGGTGTCCGGCTCCTGCTGTGGGGGCTGTCGTGGAGACCGTGGGATAAATGGCGGCTCAGGTAACGGAGGAACGCCAAGATCTTGAGGATACCGAGAGGGGAATTGCTCCTCTTCGGATGGGAAGGCTGCTAAGAGGTCGTCAGGAAGACTGCGCTCATCATCATGAGGAAGGGGAACAGTCTGGCGCCGAGGAGCTGGAGGAGGATCCGCGCGAACAAACCGTCGAGGGCGTGTTGAGACCGAGGGCGAACGAACGGAGACTGGCTGGCTGGTCGAATGCATCCACTGGACGACGACCATCCAGCCCATTCCTGCCGCAAGAGCGGCGATGAGTATCCACCCGCGCAAGCGCACGAGGCGTCCCCTCCCTTCACCCTCTCTTGGCTTACTGGGTTACCAACTCAAGCCTAAGGGTGTTCTGCTTGTACTCTTGCCCTGGGGCGACGCGGAAATCGGCTCCGATCGGCAAGTAAAACGGGGAGGTCATTCTGACGCTGTCTGAGGGATTCGGCGTGCTGAGATTCGGTACGTTACACTCCGTCACACTCTGATTGTTCGGCCCGCAATTAAATGCCACGACCGCGATGTTCTTGCTCAACTCTTCCGCAAAGGGAACTCGCGC
>CAYNXT010000013.1:0-19840 GCA_964401235.1 uncultured Planctomycetales bacterium | reverse complement strand
TTGCCATCCGCGAAGGGGGCAAGACCGTCGGGGCCGGCGTGATCACGGAGATTCTCAAATGAGGTTAAGCCGGTTGGCCCGTTGGCCGGCAACCACTCAAACGGGCAAACGGGAAAACGGACGAACGGGCTAACGGAATGGTTCAACCTCAGCCGCAAGGCCGCATTCGAATTAAGCTGAAAGCCTACGATCACCGCGTGCTGGATTTATCCACCACCGAGATCGTGGAGACGGCTCAGCGGACTGGGGCAAAAGTCTCCGGGCCGATTCCGCTGCCAAGCAAGCGGGAGCTTTACACGACGCTGCGCGGGCCGTTTATCGACAAGAAGTCACGGGAACAGTTTCAACTGGTCACCCACAAGCGGCTGATTGACATTCTTGAGCCGACGTCCAAGACGATTGATGCGCTGCGAAAACTGAATCTGCCCTCAGGAGTGTATGTAGAGGTCAAATGAGAGACCTAGCGTATAGCGTGGAGCGTATAGCGTATAGACCTTCAACTATCCGCTATCCGCTATCCGCTATACGCTAGATGCAGCTTATGGCTATTGGATTGCTCGGCAAGAAACTAGGGATGACGCACGTCTACGATGAATTCGGGCGTCGGCTGACCGTGACGGCGGTGCAGGCCGGCCCCTGTACGGTCGTTGGTATCCGCGAACCACAGCGAGACGGCTATGCTGCGGTCCAAATTGGATTTGAGCCGGTCAAGGAATCGAAGTGCACGAAAGCACAATTGGGGCAGTTCAAGAAAGCTGGGATGAGCCCCTTGCGATATGTGCGTGAGTTCCGATTGCCTAAGAAGACCGATGAATCGTCTGCCTGGTCAATCGGGCAGCAGGTGACCCTTGAGCTGTTTCAAGATTTTGAGCTGGTCGATGTGACCGGCATCTCCATTGGGAAGGGCTTCCAGGGTGGCATGAAACGCTGGCACTGGAAGGGAGGAGCCGAAACGCACGGGTCGACGTCTCACCGACGGCCGGGGTCCATCGGCTCAACCACGACCCCAGGCCGGGTGTGGCGCGGGCACCACCTGCCGGGCCATATGGGTGCGACACAAGCCACTGTGCAGAATGTCCGCATCGTGCGGCGCGACCTTGAACATCATCTCTTGTTATTGGAAGGCGCGGTACCGGGAGCAGATGAGCAGCTCGTCCTGATCCGCAAGTCCATGAAGCGAACCGGAGTGGTGCGAAAACCCCAAGAACTCCAGGAGATTATCGAAGAGGATGAGGCGCTGAGCAAGACCGCCAAGGCGGCATCGAAGAAGTTAAAGACACCCGCAGTAAAAACATGACGACGCTCCAGATTATGAATCTGCAAGGACAACCAGTCGGTCAGCTCACCCTCACCCCCGAATTATGGGAGGGGCCGGTGAATCTTCGGCTCTTGTCGCAGGCCGTCGCCATGTACCGGACCAACCGGCGGGCGACCATTGCATCAACCAAAACTCGGGGCGATGTGTCGGGCGGCGGAAAGAAGCCATTTAAGCAAAAGCACACCGGACGTGCCCGGGCTGGATCAATTCGCTCACCGCTCTGGCGGCATGGTGGATCGGTCTTCGGACCGCGCCCGCGCGATGTCTCCTATCATCTCCCCAAGGCGATTCGTCGGCGCGCCTTGCTGGAGAGCTTAAAAGGCAAACTCAAGGATCAAGAGCTGGTAGTGATTGATCAGCTACGCGCCGATGCGCCGAAGACCAAACCCTTTGCGAAGCTGGGTGGGATCTTTTCGGTGACGCGCAAGTCCATCATCGTGCTGCACGAGCCGTCTGAGGCGCTCGAAAAGTCACTGCGAAATCTGGCGACCTTTAGTCTCCGACGAGCCGCCACCCTCAATGCATTTGATATCCTCAATGCCCAAAAGGTCCTGGTGACCAAAGAGGCGTTTGAGCGGCTGGAAGGAAGGCTCAAGGCGGCTGATGCGTCCAGCAACTGACATTGTCAAAGCGATTCGCCAGAGCGAGAAGGGCGCACGGATTGCCGCCTATGACCAGTATGTCGTTCAAGTCGACCCGGCGGCCAACAAGGTGGAAATCCGCGAGGCCATCGAGGAGCTGTTTAAGGTGACGGTGGCCAAGGTCAATACACAAAACCATCACGGGAAGTGGCGCCGCCTGGGAGTTCGCGTCGGGCGACGCTCAGATTGGAAAAAGGCGATCGTGACGCTGGCCAAGGGCCAGAAAATCGAGATGAAGAAATAGTCATGGGCATCAAGACGCATAAGCCAACTACGCCGACGATGCGGTTTCAGGTGACCTCGGATTTCGCCGAGATTACCAAGAGTCGGCCCGAAAAGCGTCTGTTGCGTCCGATGAAAAAGACCGGCGGACGCAACCACCATGGCCGCATGACCAGCCGGTTCATGGGGGGCGGGCATAAGCAGATGTACCGCATTGTGGACTTCTACCGGCGAGACAAGGTGGATGTGCCGGCGAAAGTGCTTTCAGTGGAGTATGACCCCAACCGAAGCTCCCGCATCTCGCTCATTCAATACGCGGACGGGGAAAAGCGGTACATCCTCTGGCCGGATGGATTGGCGGTGGGAGATACCGTCAGCGCGGGAGAGCAAGCGGAAGTAAAAGTCGGTAACGCGATGCCGTTGCGCCGCATCCCCCCAGGGCAGATGATTCATAATATTGAGCTGCAGCAAAGGCGTGGCGGCCAGATTGTCCGTTCGGCCGGGTCCTCAGCGATCATTCAAGCCAAGGAAGGGGAGATTGCGCATGTGAAGCTTCCATCCGGTGAAGTGCGGCTCGTGGCCCTGAACTGCTGGGCCACCATCGGCCAGCTGGGCAACGCTGATCATAAATCGTTTGTCATTGGCAAGGCCGGGCGTTCCCGATGGCTGGGGCGCAGGCCCCACGTGCGCGGCGTTGCGATGAATCCTGTTGACCATCCGCACGGAGGCGGTGAAGGCAAGTCAGGACAGGGCAACCCTCATCCGGTTTCCCCGTGGGGCTGGCATACGAAGGGGCGCAAGACGCGCAATCCAAACAAGTACTCCAATCGCGTCATCGTTAAGCGAAGACCATGATGACACCACAGAGACACGGAAATCCACAGAAACACAGAGAGGGCTTTTCATCCGTTCTCTGTGCCTCTGTGGCAATTCTGTGGTTCCGTGGTGTGGAGTAGCGGATGGGACGATCAACCGCTAAAGGGGCGTTTGTGGATGATCATTTGCTGCGCAAGATTCAGGTGGCTCAGCAGACGAATGATCGCAGGCCGATCAAAACCTGGTCGCGCCGCTCGACCGTCACGCCGGATTTTATCGGCCTTAATTTCATGGTGCATACCGGCAAGGCGTTTCAGCCCGTCTATGTGACGGAACATATGGTCGGGCACAAATTGGGGGAATTCGCACCCAGCCGTATTTTCCGTAAGCATGGCGGCGTGAAGAAAGCCGAGACAGGTGGACCGGGCGGGGCTCCTCCAGCCGCGGCCGCTCCGGCAGCCGCTGAGGCGAAGAAGGAAGAGAAGCAGTAATGGTTTCCAAGGCGATTGCGCGGTATGTTCGGATGACCCCACGGAAAGTGGGGTATGTGCTGACCCCCATCCGCCGACGGACGGTGGCGGAAGCGCTCACGTTGCTCTCAGCCACGAATCGGCGGGCGGCTGGGCCGATCGCCAAGCTTATCGCCTCGGCGTTTGCCAACGCCAAGCAGCAACAGCCGGAGTTGCGCGAGGAGGATGTGATCATTAGCCTCGCGGTGGCCAATGAAGGGCCGCGCTGGAAGCGGTTTCGAGCCGCCGCGTTCGGGCGAGCCGCACGCATCCTCAAGCGCACCTCCCATATCAGCATTGAGCTAGAAAAGAAATGAGTGCATTTCGAGCAGGTGCAGGGTTCGGGGCTCAGGGTTCAGGAAACCAGTTCAGAGCCCCCAGCCCAGAACCCAGAGCCTGTGCGGCTTTCTGGAGATACGATGGGGCATAAGGTCAATCCGCAGTGTTTGCGCCTGCAGATCTCACGCGATTGGAGCTCTCGCTGGTTTACGCCGACGAAGAAGGCGTTTGTGCAGTATCTGCACCAGGACCGGAAGATCCGCGAGCTGTTGCAGCGGGAACTCGCTTCGGCCGCGGTCGCCCGGATCGTCATCGAACGTTCGGCGGAACGCGTGCATATCGTGATCCATACGGCCCGGCCGGGAATTCTGATCGGCCGTCGAGGAGAAAACATCCAGCGCCTGCAAGAAACGGTGCAGAAAATCATCGGCACCCAACATCAATTGAAGATTGATTATGTGGAAATCTCCAATCCGGCCATCGAAGCGCAGCTGATCGCCGATTCGATCGCGTTTCAATTGCAGAAGCGCATCGCCTTCCGGCGCGCCATGAAACGGGCCATTCAGCAGGCGATGGAATCGAAGGAATGCCAGGGCATCAAAATTGTCTGTGATGGTCGTCTCGCCGGCGCAGAAATGACCCGCCGGGAAGTCTACCGAGCCGGGAAAGTGCCCCTAGGCACGCTCCGCGCCCGAATTGATTTCGGCGTCGGCACGGCCCACACCACGGCAGGCTGCATTGGAACCAAGGTCTGGGTCTGCCGAGGAGAGCTCGTTCCCATGGAACGTCAGAAACCGAAGCCTCGCCAGCGGATTAGCCAGGACGTGCCTGCCGCCGCTCAGAGCGTTTCGTAGGAGTCGTTCGACCATGCCGATGTTATCGCCCAAGCGCATCAAATACCGCAAGGCGTTCCGCGGCAAGCGGCGCGGCGCGGCCAAGGGAGGCACGCGCCTGGCCTTCGGCGAGTTTGGGCTCAAGGCGCTTGAGAATGGGTGGATTACGGCTGCGCAAATTGAAGCCTGCCGCGTGACGATCAGCCGTTCGCTCAGTCGAGGCGGCAAGGCCTGGCTGCGCGTGTTTCCTGACAAACCGGTCACCACGCATGGGCAGGAAAAGCCTATGGGGGCCGGCAAGGGCTTGGTGGATCATTGGGTGGCCGTTGTTAAACGCGGACGAATTTTGTTTGAAGTCGACGGCATTCCAGAGCTGATCGCAAAAAACACCTTCCGGTTGGCGGCCTGCAAGCTTCCTCTCCGTACCCGGCTGATCAGCCGGAAAGAAGAGGCCGGGATCTAATCATGGCTGAGAAGCGATTAGGCGCCAAAGAGCTTCGAGGATTGTCCGCCGCTGATCTGCAGACCAAGCTCCAGGGCCTGAAGCAGGATCTCTGGCAGGCGAGGTTGAAAGCGCGCGAGGGAGCCTTACAGCAGACGCACCAATTATCAGCTGCGCGACGGGAGATTGCCCGCATCATGACCGTCTTACGGAGCCCTTCGACTCGGCCTGGCCTCGCTCAGGGCGAATCCCGAGCGCAGTCGAGGGAGAGCACGACATGACCACGACCCCCGAGGCGACCGTGCGCCGCCGGCGGAAGATGCGGATGGGCCGCGTGGTCAGCAACAAGATGCGCAAAACGCTGGTCGTGCGGGTCGACCGAACGGTTCGGCACGCAGTCTACAGCCGCGTCATGACCAGGCGCGGCTCGTTCAAAGTGCATGATGAAACGAACCAAGCCAATATTGGGGATTGGGTGCGGATTGAAGAGACGCGTCCGATCTCGAAGGATAAACGATGGCGTTTGGTGGAAATCCTCAAGCGGGCTTCCACGGCCCCGCCGGTTCCTGAAGTAGCAGGGTAAACCATGATTTCGTTGCGGACTCACTTGACTGTCGCGGATAACACCGGGGTCAAAAAGGTGTGGGCGATCGGCGTGATCGGCCGCGCCAA
The DNA here is from genome assembly GCA_964401235.1 of uncultured Planctomycetales bacterium. GTDB lineage: Bacteria > Omnitrophota > Gorgyraeia > Aquiviventales > Aquiviventaceae > CAYNXT01. The sequence continues at coordinate 14,108 of CAYNXT010000013.1, read as the reverse complement.
TAAGCCAACGGCAGAAGTCGGTGACGTGATCTCCGTGCATGTGCGAGAGGCGGATCCGGATGCGCTCGCCAAAAAGGGCGAGGTGGTGCGCAGTGTCGTCGTGCGGACCCGCGCGCCCATTCGGCGTTCCGATGGTTCGACGCTCAAATTCGATTCCAATGCCGTGGTCCTGATTGATGCGCAGAACAATCCGAAGGGCACGCGCGTCTTCGGCCCCGTGGCCCGTGAACTGCGCGAGAAACGGTTCATGAAGATCATTTCGCTTGCTCCTGAGGTCGTCTGATGGCGCGCATCAAGAAGGGCGACATGGTCACCATCCTCAGCGGCAAGGATCGAGGCAAATCCGGCAAGGTGCTGTCGGTCTTTCCGGCGCGCGAGCAGGCGCTGGTGGAGCGCCTCAATCTCGTCAAGCATTTTGATCGACGCAGCCGGCAGAATCAAGCCGGCGGGATTGTTGAGCGAGAACAGCCCTTGTCGCTCTCGAAGCTTGCCCCGGTATGCCCCAAGTGCCACAAACCGACTCGGATCGGATGGTCTGACGAGGCCGGAGGGAAGCATCGCGTGTGCAAACGATGCCGCGAGGTCTGGACATGAAAGCGGCTGCAAATGCCAAAACGCCCCGGTTGTTAGAGCGATACCGCAAGGAGATCGCCCCCGCATTGGCCAAGCAGTTTCCGCACAAGAATCCCATGGCGGCCCCGCACCTGAACAAGATTGTCGTGAATGTCGGCTGCGGGGAAGCGGCGCATGACGCCAAAGTGCTGGAATCGGTTCAGCGGGATGTCGCCTTGATCACCGGCCAACGGCCGCTTGTGACACGGGCGAAGAAGGCTATTTCTAATTTCAAGATTCGAGAGAACGATCCGGTGGGGTGTAAGGTGACGCTGCGGCGGGCCCGAATGTATGAGTTCTTGGATCGGCTCGTAAACGTTGCGTTGCCTCGTATTCGAGATTTTCGCGGCCTCAACCCCAAAGGCTTCGATGAGGGGGGCAACTACAATTTCGGGCTCAAAGAGCACACGATTTTTCCGGAAATTCAAATCGATCAGGTGCAGTTTCTCATGGGCATGGATATCGTCATCACCACCTCGGCAACGACGCGCGATGAAGCCTATTCGCTCCTCAAGGCCTTCGGCGTGCCCTTTGCCGCCACCAAGTAATTAGGAGAGCATGGCACGGACCTCATGGATTGAACGAAGCAAACGGACGCCCAAATTCAAGGTGCGGGCGGTGAATCGCTGCCAACGGTGCGGGCGTCGTCGAGGATTTTATCGTCGGTTCGGACTCTGCCGCATGTGTTTTCGAGAGATGGCCTGGCGGGGGGAGATTCCAGGCCTCATGAAAGCGAGTTGGTAAGATGGCCATTAGCGATCCGATTGCAGACGGACTCACCAAGATTCGCAATGCCTCCAGGGCGAAGCATCCGACGGTGGATGTGCGTCCCTCGCGTCTGTTCCAGCAATTGCTGGAGGTGCTTAAGCGAGAAGGGTTTATTCGCGCCTATAAACCAGTTGGAGAAACCCCTGCTCAGCGTTCCATGCGCGTGTATCTGAAATATGCCAAGCGGACGCCGGCCATTAACGAACTCATCCGAGTCTCCAAGCCGGGTGCCCGCACCTATCGTAAGACCAGCGAGCTGCCCCGTGTGCTTGGCGGATTGGGCGTGGCGGTGGTCACGACCTCGAAAGGGGTCATGACCGAGCGTGAAGCCTATCAGCAGCGCATCGGCGGCGAAGTCTTGTGCTATGTTTGGTGAAACCTATGAATAATGTCGATTGTCGAATGTCGATTGTCGAATGGAATTCGTCATTCGTCATTCGTTATTCGTCATTCTCGTAATGTCGCGCATCGGACGGGCTCCTGTGGCGATTCCTTCAGGGGTCAATATCAAGGCGGAAGGCCAGACTGTGACCGTGCAAGGGCCCAAGACGAAGTTGTCTTGGACGCTGCCCGAGGTGATCTCTATTCGTGTGGATGGCCAACACGCGGTGTTGGCACGAGCGAATGATGAGGCACCCACGAAAGCCTTGCATGGCCTTTCCCGCGCCCTGGTCGCCAACATGGTGCAGGGTGTTACCACTGGATTTTCCAAAGAACTGGAGATTGTCGGGGTAGGGTACCGCGCGCAGCTCGATGGGAAGCAGGTCGCGCTGAGCGTTGGATTTTCGCACCTGGTGAAGGTTCCCATTCCTGAGGGCCTGACGGTTGAGGTGCCCAAGCCCACCAATCTGGTGATTAAGGGCGCTGATAAGCATATGGTGGGGCAATTTGCAGCGGATCTTCGGCGCATTGCTCCGCCTGAGCCCTATAAGGGCAAGGGCATTAAGTATGTCGGGGAAATCATTCGACGAAAAGCCGGCAAAGCCGCCACCGGCGCCGGCGCGAAGTCCGCAGGCTAGAGGCATCCAATGAACGAACGGGCATTAGGACGATATCGCCGGCACCGACGGCTCCGAAAAAAAGTGGTCGGTTTGCCTGAGAGACCCCGTCTTTCGGTCTTCAGAAGTGATAAGCACTCGTACGCCCAGTTGGTGGATGATGTGGCGGGCAAAACACTGATGGGGTGGTCGACCCGCGATGAACGGCTCGCGTCTGCCTCCGGTGCTAAAGGGACCGTGCAGGCGGCCAAAGCCCTGGGGACGCTCATCGCCGCCGATGCGACAAAGCAGGGCATTCGGCGGGTGGTATTTGATCGTGGAGGGTATCTCTTTCACGGGCGTGTCAAAGCCATGGCGGATGCGGTGCGCGAGGGAGGACTGGAGGTGTAATGGCGCGAGACGGGCAACGAGGCGGTGGACGCGGCCAACCGTATGGAGCCGGCCAAGGAGATGCGCCTCAGTTCATCGAGAAACTCATCAGCATTAACCGTGTGGCCAAAGTGCACAAAGGTGGCAAGCGCCTGGCCTTTAATGCGCTTGCGGTCGTCGGCGACGGGAAAGGATCCGTCGGGATGGCGCTGGGCAAGTCCAACGAAGCCTCGGATGCGATTCGCAAGGGATTTCTCCAGGCCCAGCGCAACATGGCCTCGGTGCCGCTGAAAGGCTCCACGATTCCGCATGAAGTCATCGGGCATTATGATGCGTCTCGAGTGCTGCTCAAGCCGGCTAGTCCAGGCACCGGGATCATTGCCGGAGGCTCGGTCCGCGCCGTCTGCGAAGCCTGCGGCATCCGAGATATTTTGACGAAGAGTTTGGGTTCCAGCAACGCGGTCAATTTGGTCAAGGCCACGCTGGCCGGCCTGGCGGCGCTAGAAAGCGCCGAAACCATCCAACACCGGCGTACCGCGCCGGCCGAACCGGTTGAGGCGTGAGTCATGGTCCCACGCCCTGCCTGGAGTCGCTACGCGACTATGGACGCAGTCCATGCAACGCGGCTGCTGCGTGCCATGACACAGAGAAGCCGCGTTGGCAGGCGGGGCGCGGGATGGATGTGACGACAATTCCCGCGGTTCCCGGCGCCCGGCATCGCCGCAAGCGGGTCGGTCGTGGCATCGGTTCGGGACATGGCAAAACCTCCACGCGAGGCCAGAAGGGTCAGCGAGCTCGTACCGGCTCCAGCAAGCGTCCGGGATTTGAGGGAGGGCGCACTCCGCTCATCCGGCGGCTGCCCAAGCGCGGATTTCGCGATAAAACAACCGGTCATCAACAGCCGCGGGCGATTGTGAATATCGAAGAACTCAATCAATTTGCTGACGGTGAGCGCGTGGGTCTTGAGCAGCTGCAGGCGCGGGGCATCGTGGATCGCGGGCCGTGGCGCGTGAAGCTCTTGGGAGATGGCGCGCTGAAGAAACGTCTGACCGTTCAGGTGCATGCGACGAGCGAGTCGGCCAAGGCGAAAATTGAGCAGGCAGGCGGCACTCTTGAACTCATCACCACAGAACCACAGAAGGGCCACAGAACCACAGAGGGGGCTTAGTATGACAGTAACTCTGTGCCTCTGTGTGGGTTCTGTGTTATCTGTGGCGTAATGTTTCGTTTACTCAGCGCGCTAGGAAACGCATGGAGGATTCCGGAATTACGACGCAAGCTGATCTTTACACTGGCGATGCTCGCCGTCTACGAAGTGGGCATCTTTATCCCGGTCCCTGGCATCAATGGGGCGGAGCTGCGGCGGATTTTCGACGAGGTGGCGGCGGCGACGGGGGGAGGATTGCTGAACCTCCTCGACATGTTTACCGGGGGCGCACTCTCGCAGGCGACGATTTTTGCGCTAGGGATCATGCCCTACATCAGCGCGACGATCATCGTCGAAACGCTGCTGGCGACGGCGATTCCTTCTCTCGAGAAATTACGCAAGGAAGGCATGGCCGGGTATCGAAAACTGCACCAGTATTCCCGTTACGCGACGCTGGTGCTGGCCGTGATCAATTCGTTCATGTACGCCATGCTGTTGGAGAAGGCGATTCCGGCGCAGTATCAGGCGCAGATCGTCCTGTTTCCTGGAATGGGCTTTCGGCTCCTGACGGTGCTGACCATGACCGGCGGGATGGCGATGGTGATGTGGCTGGCCGAACAGATTACCGAACGGGGCATTGGCAATGGCATGAGTCTGCTGATGACCGCGTCGATTGTGGGACGAATTCCCCTGGCGATTCGGGATATCATCGTGCAACTCGGCCCTGGGGGGATGAACCAATCACCGGTGGCGCCCTTGGCGTTGGCCTTCATGGGGGTGCTGCTGGTGGTCATTGTGATGGTGGTCATTTTCATCGAACAGGGCCAGCGGCGGATTCCGGTTCAGTACGCGCGCCGCGTAGTCGGGCGGAAGGTCTACGGCGGACAGAGCACCTATTTGCCGCTGAAGGTCAACAGCGGCGGGGTGCTGCCCATCATTTTCGCGGTGTCGCTGCTGTACTTTCCCATTCAGATCGCCAGTTTTGTGCCCCAGCTGCACGGGCTGATGGATTGGTTTTCCAGGACCTCCCTGGTGTTCAATCTGTTTTATGCGGTGTTGATCCTCTTCTTTACGTACTTTAGCACGGCGCTGACCGCGCACCAGTTCCTGGATGCCGCGGATCAGATGAAAAAAGTCGGCGCGTTTATCCCTGGCATCCGGCCGGGCCAGTCCACGGTGGATTATTTGGACGGGGTCTTAACACGGGTGACCTTCGTGGCGGCGATCTACTTGGTGACCGTGGCGATTCTGCCGGATGTCATCATGGCCTGGATGAAGATTCCTCCTCGGGTGGCGGGGTTCTTTGGCGGCACCAGTTTGCTGATCGTCATCGGGGTGACGCTGGATACCATGAAGCAGATCGAGTCGCATCTGCTCATGCGCCACTATGAAGGGTTTTTTAAGTCTGGCCAGTTGCGAGGTCGCCGCTAGGTGCGTATCGTGCTGTTAGGTCCTCCAGGGACCGGCAAAGGTTCTTTGGCATTGCTCTGTCATCAGCGTTTGGGACTGGCGCATGTGTCCGCCGGGCAAATTTTTCGCGATGAGATGGCCCGTCACAGCGCGCTGGGTCGTCGCGTGAAGGGCTATGTGACGAATGGGCGCCTGGTGCCGGATGCGCTGGTGGTTGAAGTCATGAGCGCGCACTTACGCCGGCTTGGACGCCGCGTTGGATTTGTGCTGGATGGGTTTCCCAGGACGAGACGCCAGGCGATCGGCTTGGATCGAGTGCTGCGTCGGCGGCGCCAAGGCTTGGACGGCGCCATCTATCTGGCCTCTCCAGCTTCGGTGCTGGTGCGGCGCTTATCCGGACGGCTGGTCTGCGAGCGCTGTGGCGCGAACTATCACGTTCGGACGATGCGTCCGAAACGCGCCGGACTCTGCGATCAGTGCGGGGGGGCGTTGGTGACTCGAAAAGATGATCAGCCGGCTACGATCCGCAAACGATTGGCCATTGATCACCATGAAACAGCCCCGTTGCTGCAGTACTATCAGAGCCAAGGGCTGCTGTATCGTCTCAACGGTGCGGGACATATCGAAACGGTGTTCACGCGAGCCATGCAGCTGTTTCGTCGGCTAAGATGGGTGAAAAATGAATCACATCACAGATGACACGGAAGCCCACTGAAGCACAGAAAAGGTCATCGAGGAGGCGTTCTGTGTCTCTGTGGAGTTCTGTGGTTCTGTGGTGTCAGCCTGATGGATGATAGAACTGAAGAGCGACGGAGAACTTCAATCCATGCGCCAGGCCGGGAAGGTCGTGGCGGGAATGCTGCGGCATCTCTGCGCGCTCGTGCGGCCGGGAATGAAGACGCGGGTCCTGGATGAAGAAGCGCGATCCTACTTGCGCCAGCAGGGGGCTCAGCCGGCCTTTTTGGGCTATCGCGGGTATCCCGCAACGATTTGCGTGTCGGTGAATGAAGAAGTGGTGCATGGCATTCCGGGAGAGCGCGTGATTCGCGAAGGCGACTTGGTGAGTCTTGATGTCGGCGCCGTCGTGGAGGGCTTGTACGGCGATGCGGCCATCACCGTCATGGTGGGCCAGGTCAGCCCCCAGGCCAAGCGGCTCGTGGAGGCGACCCAGGCGTCGCTGGAGCAGGGGATCGCCCAAGCCGTGGTGGGGCATCGGTTGTCCGATATCTCGCACGCGGTGCAGCAGCGGGTGGAACGAGAGGGATTCGGTATCGTCAGGGATTTTGTCGGTCATGGCATCGGGCGCGCGCTGCACGAGGAACCGCCGATTCCGAATTTCGGCCCCCCCAACACGGGACCGCGTCTGAAGGCGGGGATGGTGCTCGCCATTGAGCCGATGGTCACCCTGGGACGATATGAGGTCGAGATGCTGGCTGACGGATGGACGGCGGTGACCAAGGACCGCTCGCTCGCCGCGCATGCCGAACACACCGTGGCGGTGACGGATCACGGGCCTGAGGTCCTGACAGCGTGGAACGGCTAACCCGGCTAGGATGACGAAAGAAGATCTCATTGAAGTGGAAGGTGTCGTCGAGGAAGCCTTGCCCAACACCATGTTTCGGGTGGATATTCAAGGCGGCCATAAAGTCTTGGCGCATTTAGGCGGAAAACTCCGTAAGCACTACATTCGAATTTTACCGGGAGATAAAGTGAAACTGGAGCTCTCGCCCTATGATCTGACGCGAGGGCGCATCACCTTTAGGTTATAACCATGAAGGTTCGAGCCTCTATTCGACGGATTTGCAACAAGTGCAAGATCGTGCGCCGGCAGCGGATTGTCCGCGTGATCTGCACGAATCCGAAACACAAACAGCGCCAAGGATAACAGAACGATGCCGCGAATTGCCTGGGTTGAAGTGCCGAAAGAAAAACGGATCGATGTGGCCCTGACGTATCTGTATGGCATTGGGAAGACCACCGCCGAACGAGTCTTATCGGTGACCAAGGTCGACGCCAGCAAGCGGGCGAAAGATCTGACGGATGACGAAGTGGGCCGCCTTACCCAAGAAATTCAATCACACTACAAGGTTGAAGGGGATTTGCGCCGTGACGTGACGGCCAATATCAAGCGGCTGATCGACATCGGCTCCTACCGCGGCACGCGTCATAAGAAGGGATTGCCGGTGCGCGGCCAACAGACGCGCACGAATGCCCGCTCGCGTAAAGGCCCTCGGCCGCGCGTCGGGGTGCGCAAGCGCACGAAGACGCCGACCGGCCCGCCGGCTCGAACGTAACGGAACATGAGGAGGAGCGCAGTGCATGGCTGATGATGTCAAAGCCGCCGCCGGCGAAGGCGCGAAAGAGGGCGCGCCCGCTAAAGCGGACGCCGCAAAAACCGCTCCGCGCGCGCGTGCCAAGAAAAAGCTCAGCTCGACGCAAGGGATCGCGCATATCCTGGCGACATTCAATAACACCATTGTGACGATTACCGATCGAGCCGGGAACGCGATCTGCTGGAGCACGTCCGGCACCAGCGGCTACCATGGCTCGCGCAAGTCGACACCCTATGCCGCGCAGATTGCGGCGATGAACGCGGCCAAAAAGGCGCTCGAAATGGGACTCAAAGAGGTCGAGGTGTTCGTCAAAGGTCCTGGCCAGGGACGAGAGTCCGCCATTCGCAGTCTCTCACAGGCCGGCCTGTCGATTACCGCCATCAAAGACGTCACGCCGATCCCTCACAATGGCTGCCGCCCCCCCAAGAGGAGAAGAGTATGAACCGTGGATCGTGGATCGTAGATCGTGGTTCTAATGGCTAGATATACGGGTCCCTCCTGCCGTTTGTGCCGACGCGAAGGCATGAAACTGTTCTTGAAGGGCACGAAGTGCTACACGCCCAAGTGCCCCATCGAGAAGCGGGCATTTCCTCCAGGCCAGCACGGGCAGATTCGCGTCAAGCTCTCCGATTACGGCATCCAGCTGCGCGAGAAACAGAAGGTGAAGCGCATGTACGGGGTGCTCGAGCGCCAGTTTGCGCGATATTTCTCCGTGGCACAGAAGGCCAAAGGGGTGACCGGCCAAATGTTGTTGGCGACGCTGGAACAGCGTGTGGACAACGTGCTCTATCGGATGGGGTTTGCCACGTCGCGCCGGGAAGGGCGGGAAATGGTTCGCCATCGGACGGTGACCATCAACGGCCGGATGATCGATATCCCTTCGCATCCGGTGCGCGTCGGGGATGTGGTGCAGGTGGCTCCCCAGCGGACCCACCACGTGAAACAGGTGAGAGACAATTTAGAGCGAACCAAAGATCGGCCGGCACCCGCATGGATCCAGGTGGATCTTGAGGCGCTCAAGGGCGTCGTGGTTCGCGTGCCCCAAAAGGATGACATCGGTCTGCCGATTCAGGAGCAGCTGATCGTCGAATTGTATTCTAAATAATCGATGTGGAGGCAGACGCATGGGAACGCTCTGGCGTGATTTCGCAATCCCCAGGAAATTGACGTGCGATGATGACACGTTGACGGATACGTATGGCAAGTTCATCGCCGAGCCGTTTGAACGCGGCTATGGCATGACCATCGGCAATGGATTGCGCCGGGTCCTGATTTCTTCCATTGAGGGCGCGGCGGTGACCTCGATGAAGATCGATGGCGTCCTGCATGAGTTCAGCGCGGTGCCTGGGGTGCTCGAAGATGTGACCCAGATCGTCTTAAACGTAAAACAGCTTGTCCTGCGCGCCCACTCGCGCCAACCTAAGACAATCGTCATCGAGAAGGATAAGAAGGGCCCCGTGACCGCGGCCGATCTGCAGGTGGACGACACGGTGGAAGTGGTCAATCCGGATATGCATCTGTGCACGTTGACCAAAGCGGGCAAGTTTCGGATGGAGCTCCAGGTCAGCCGAGGACGCGGCTACGTGCCGGCTGAGAAACACAAGAAAGAAGGGCAGGCGATTGGCATTATCCCGGTCGACGGGCTCTTTTCTCCCGTGCAGCGAGTGAACTTTTCCGTCGAGGACACGCGCGTCGGCCAGGTGACCGACTACGACCGGCTCCTGCTTGAAATTTGGACCAACGGCGCACTCAGCCCGAAGGATGCGTTGTTGTATGCCTCCAATATCTTCCAACGCCATCTGGATCTGTTTGTCAATTACGGCAGCCTGCCGGAGGAGCCGGAAGACGAGCCACCGGTGGCCGTGAATGAAGAGCTGCAGGAAAAACTCAAAACCCCGATCGGCGAGCTGGAGCTCTCCGTGCGTTCGGCCAACTGTTTGCGGGAAGCGAAGATCGCCACCATTGGTGAACTGGTTGAAAAGTCGCCGCAGGAGCTGCTGAAGTACCGCAATTTCGGCAAGAAGTCGCTCGCCGAGATTGAAGAGCTCTTGCAAGGCATGGGCCTCTCGCTGGGGATGGCGGCCCGCGAGCAGACCACTAGCTCAGCGCAATAAGCGACCTCGATGCGTCACGCGATACGCGCCCAACGGTTGTCCCGACCCACGAGCCACCGCGAAGCGCTGGTCCATGGATTGGTCAAGCACTTGGTGGTGCACGGCCAGATTACCACCACCTATGCGCGCGCCAAAGAGGCGCAACGGTTAGCTGATCGGCTGGTGAGTCTTGGCAAGGAAGGCAGTATTCATTCCCGCCGGCGCGCCTTTCGTGTGCTGCAAGATCGCTCGTTGGTCAAACAGCTCTTTGCCGAAATCGCCCCGCGGTTTGTGGATATTCCCGGCGGCTATACGCGCGTCTTACGGCTGTCTCTTAGGCGAGGCGATGGCGCTCAGCGCGCCCTGCTTGCGTTTAGCCGATTGCCGGCCATCCAACCGGCCGTGCCGAGCACGTCCAAGCCCAGCCAACCACCCAAACCGACGACGACTCCCTCAACTCCTGAGGCCAAATCGACCGAAGAGGCAAAAAAGCCCAAGGGCTTGATGGAGGCCTTGCGCAAGCTCTGGACTCGAAAAGAGAAGCGGAGTGGTTGACATCGTTCTTGCTGATCGCCTTCGGCACGTCGAAGGCTCGCCGACGCTCGCACTCGCCGCGAAAGCCAAGGCCCTTGCGAAAGCCGGCCAACCCGTTCTTGATTTTACCGCCGGTGAGCCGGATTTCCCCACGCCGGAGCATATCAAGCAGGCCGGCATCCGAGCCATTACGGAGAACCACACCCGCTACACTCCGGTGGCGGGCATCCCGGAGTTGCGCGCGGCGATCGCCGCAAGCGTCAATGGCTCGCGCCACAGCCCCTATCAGCCCTCCCAGACCATCGTCACCTGCGGCACGAAACACGCGCTCTTTAACGTGTTTCAAGCACTCTGCCAACCGGGTGATGAGGTCATCGTCTTTTGCCCGTACTGGGTAAGTTTTCCCGCGCTTGTGCATTTATCAGGGGCGACCCCGAAGATTGTTCCCACGACAGAGGCGGATGGGTTCGTGCCTGATCCGGCAAGGCTTGAGGCGGCCATCACCAGCGCGACGCGCGCCATCATTGTGAATAGCCCGAACAATCCGACGGGCGCGGTCATCGACACGGATCGGCTCAAGGCCATTGCGCAGATCGCGCGCAAGCGAGATCTGATCGTCATCAGCGATGAAATCTACGATCAGCTCGTCTATCCGCCGGCACGGCATGTGTCCATCCTCCAGGCCGATCCAGGCATCGTGGAGCAAACCGTGATCGTCGGGGGTGTCTCCAAGAGCTATAGCATGACTGGGTGGAGAATCGGTTTTGCCGCCGGCCCCCAGCCGTGGATCGAGGCGATGATCAATCTCCAGAGCCATTCAACCTCCAACCCCACTTCGATTAGTCAAGATGCCGCGCTGGCCGCATTGACCGGAGACCAAGAGCCGGTGGCGCGGATGCGCGCGGAGTTTCAACAGCGACGCGATCGGCTAGTGGATGGCCTGAACCGTTTGCCAGGGCTAGGATGTGTTGCACCCGCTGGAGCGTTCTATGCCTGGTGCAACATCTCAAAGCTTGGCCACTCGGCTGACGTCATTGCCGCCCGCTGGCTTGAGGAGGCGCTGGTCGTCACGGTCCCCGGTGAAGGGTTCGGGGAATCCCGCTATGTGCGCTTGAGCTTCGCCGTGTCGCTCCAGACTATTGACGAAGGGCTCCAACGTCTGGAACAATGGACCAAACAATGGAAAGGCGTTCACTAGCTCATTAGTTCATTGGCTCGGTCGTTCATTTGCTCATTCGAACTATTGAGCTAATGAGCGAGTGAACTAATGAGCGCACTTGGAGTGATGATGGCGCATCGTGTGACATTTATTCCAGGAGATGGGATCGGCCCGGAAGTCGCGTGGGCGGCCAGGCGATGCCTGGAGGCAACCGGCGTAGGCATCCAGTGGGATGAGCGCATGGCGGGTGAAGCGGCGATTCAACGCTTCAAGACCCCATTGCCGGATGAAACACTGCAATCGGTCAGGGACAACCGGGTGGCGATCAAGGGGCCGATTACGACCCCCATCGGGACCGGATTTCGCTCCGTCAATGTCGCGTTGCGCAAGCAGCTCAATTTGTTTGCGTGCGTGCGCCCCTGCCGTAGTTATGCCGGTGTACGATCGCCATTTCAGAATGTCGACCTGATTCTTGTGCGCGAGAACACCGAGGATCTCTACGCCGGCATTGAGTTTGCCGCCGGTGAGCCCCAGACGGTGGGCCTCATCCAACAACTGGCCGAATGGTCTAAGCAGCCTATCCAGCCCGATGCGGCCATTAGCATCAAGCCGATTTCGACAATGGCCTCTGAACGGATCATCACCTTTGCCTACGAGTACGCGCTCGCGCATGGCCGCAAGAAGGTGACGGCGATTCACAAAGCCAATATCATGAAGTTCACCGATGGGTTGTTCATGGAAACAGCGCGGCGAGTCGGCAAGCGATACGAGGGGCGCTTGACGGTTGAGGACCGCCTCGTTGATGCGACCTGCATGCAGTTGGTGCTCAAGCCGACAGACTTTGATGTGCTGGTGCTGCCGAATCTCTACGGGGACATTCTCTCGGATTTGTGTGCCGGGTTGATCGGTGGCTTGGGTGTGGCTCCTGGGGCGAATATTGGAGACGGGATCGCGGTGTTTGAGGCGGTCCACGGCAGCGCGCCGAAATACCAAGGATTGAATAAGGTAAATCCCACGGCAATGATTCTCTCCGGCGTCATGCTCCTTGAGTATCTCGGCGAGACAGAAGCCGCTGCGCGTCTGCAACAGGCGGTGGAGGCGGTCCTCGCGGCAGGGAAAGACGTGACCTACGATTTGAAGCCGCAGCGCCACCCTGCCATTGCGCCCCCCGGCTTTCTTGCGAAAGCAAGCACGGGGGGCGGCACGGTCGTGCAGCAGCCAATGGGGGGGCAGGATGTCGCCCCCACCGGGGCGGGGTTGCCGGTGCCACCGGCTCTCCCCGCGGGGCTCCACGATGCGAGTGCGGTCGGCACCAAAGAAATGGCAGAGGCAATTATCGAACATCTGAAATCAAAAAAGCGCTCGATGGCTCAGTAGTTCATTGGCTCAGTCGTTCAAATGCAGCGGTATCCTGACTGGCTCAAACAATCGTTTTCTCCGCATGGGGTGGCGCGTGAGGTCCGCTCCTTGCTGGACGGGTTGGAGTTGACGACGGTGTGCGAAAGCGCGGTGTGCCCCAATCTGCAAGAGTGCTATTCTCAACGACAACTCACCTTCATGATTCTTGGCGAGCGCTGTACTCGGAGCTGCCGATTTTGCGCGGTGGAGCATGGCCGTCCGGCTGGGATGCCGGTTGAGGAGCCACGCCGTGTCGCCGAAGCGGTCAGACGACTTGGGTTGCGGCATGTCGTGATTACCTCGGTGGCTCGAGACGATTTACGCGATGAGGGAGCGGGCCATTTTGTCGACGTCATCCAAGCCGTCCGGACGGAGAATCCCGGTATCACCGTGGAAGTGCTGGTGCCGGATTTTCATGGTCGCGCCGAGCTCATTCAAGCTGTGCTGATCCAAGGCCGGCCCGAGGTATTTGCGCACAATATCGAGACCGTCGAGCGACTCTCGAATCTCTTGCGCCCCCAAGCCGCGTATCACCGGTCGCTTGATGTCTTGCGTCAAGCCGCCGCCTATGAAACCGGGGCATTGATCAAATCGAGTGTGATGGTAGGATTAGGAGAGACTCCTGAGGAAATGTCCCGAACCGTTCAAGAGCTCCTGGCAGTCGGCGTGACCCATCTGACCATCGGCCAATATTTGCGCCCAGATCCCGAACACTTGCCGGTGATGGAGTATGTGAGTCCTGAGCGGTTCCGTTGGTATGAGCAGCAGGCCTTGGCCGCAGGATTTCGCTGGGTGAAAGCCGGACCATTTGTCCGCAGCTCCTACCACGCCGTTGATGCCCTTGAGCACCCTGTTGAGGTCTCAAGCCCATGAAGACAAAGTCGCTGATCCGCTCTTCCTCCATCCGCCGAATTCAGTTGCAGCTGCGCGAGCGGAAGCGCCAGGAGCTCAAGCGGACGAACGAGCGCATCTTCCATGAAGCGAATCGGATGAAGCGGTTGCCGCTCTATCTCTTTACCATTTTGGATGAGTTGTGCGAGCAAGCCCACGCGCGAGGCGTGGATACGATCGGCTTAGGCATGGGCAATCCAGATCTGCCTCCTCCCAAGCATGTGGTTGAGGAGCTCATCCGCCAGGCGCGCAAGCCGGAAAACCATAGCTATTCGCGCAAGGGCGGGGTGGTCGAGCGCAAACTGGTCGAGGCCATCGCTCAGTGGTATCACAAGAAATTCCGCGTCGAGCTGCATCCTGGTTCCGAGGTGCTGCCACTCATCGGCTCCCAAGAGG
>CAYNXT010000012.1:10343-21338 GCA_964401235.1 uncultured Planctomycetales bacterium | reverse complement strand
AAAGAGACAACGCGCTCGGTGGCCGCCATGAACGGCGCGCACAACATTTTTGCCGATGCGGATAAAGGCACGCAAGTCCTCGTCAATCTGATTGCCAATGCGGTGAAGTTTTCCCCTGAAGGCTCGCAGGTAAGCCTCAGTGTTGAGGAGCATCCAAACGACATCCGGTTCAACGTTACCGATACCGGCATCGGCATCGCCCCGGAGGATATTCCGAAGCTCTTCGAGAAGTTTCAGCAATTCCCGCATACGATGCAAACAGGGCAGCCCAAAGGCACCGGGCTGGGCCTGGCGATCAGCAAGCGGCTGGTGGAGCTGCACGGCGGGCGGATTTGGGCCAAGAGCGAGCCAGGCAAGGGCAGCACCTTTTCATTCACCGTGCCGAAATATCATGTGGAAGAGGTATTCCGCGAGTATGTGCGCGCCGGCATCCAGCAGGCCAAGCAGCGCAATAACTGCTTTTCCATAGTGGTGGTCAGCGTGCCGAATTTTCAGGACTTAAAAGCGCTCTACGGCCCCGATGAGGTCACCCGGCTCTTGAAAACGGTGGAGATGTTCTTGAATGAGACGGTGCGTGGCCGGGGGATCGATGTCGTGGTGCGCTGGCAACGGGGCGATATGCTCGTCATTTTAGCCGAGGTGGATAAGGCGGGTGCGAAGACGATTGCGGAGCGCATGCAGCATGTCGTCGGGCAGCATGCGTACACCTTGGCGGGGAATCCGGTGAACGTCCTCTTCACGGCGACGACCGCCACGTATCCGGATGAAGCGCTCACGGAAGACGAGCTGCTCAAGCTGATCGAGGGACGGCTGCAGCCCTCCTTGCAGCCCAAGACGAAAATTTTGGTCGTTGATGATGAAGCGAAGATCCGCCGCTTTCTCACCGAGGCGCTGGAAATGCGGGACTATGAAGTGGTGGCCGCGGCCAGCGGCCCTGATGCGTTGGAGCAGCTCAAGACGCACCACGTCAACTTGATCCTGTTGGATCTGGCAATGCCGGCCATGGACGGGTACGAAGTGTACCATCTCTTAAAAGAGGATCAAGCCACGAAGGACATTCCCGTCATCATCGTGACGGCCAAGGGCGAGCGCAAGGATCGCCAGCTGGGGATGGAAAGTGCCAGCTATCACTACATCACCAAACCGTTTCAGCTAGAAGATTTGCTCGCGAAGGTGCGGGAGACGCTGCAACAACAGCGAGCAGCAGGGCGCTAGATGTCTCGTATTCTCCTCCTGGATGATGAACCTGACTTGCTGCTGGCATTGAGTGTGCGCTTGACGGCAGCAGGGTTTGGATGCGAGACTGCTCGCAATGGGGCGGAAGGGTTAGCCAAGCTGCAGCAGGCGACGCCCGATGTGATTATTACCGATCTGATCATGCCCCAGATGAATGGGTATGAATTTGTCCGGCAGCTAAAGGCTGTCCCGAAGACCGCCGCCATTCCCATCATTGCGCTGACGGCGGTGCAAAAACAGACGCTAGAGCCCCGGGCTCAAGAACTGGCCGGCACGCGCGTTATGTTCAAACCATTTGAGTTTGAGAAGTTGGTTGCGCTGATCCGTGAATTAGCCGAATCGACTACACCGCGGGAGGGACGAGCACATGGCTGAGCCGAAGAAAATTCTCATTGCGGATGATGAGCAGCAGCTTGCACTGGCCTTAAAAATCCGCCTGCAATCCCAAGGGTATGAGGTCACGACCGTCAGCGATGGGCAGCAAGCCGTTGCGCATGCCGTCAACGAGAAGCCGGACCTCATTATCCTGGATGTGCTCATGCCGGTCATGGATGGGTATTCCTGCGTGCGAGAACTTAACACGAAGCTGGGGCGGAACAAGGTGCCCATTGTGATTCTCACCGCGCGCGAGCGCATGAAAGACCTCTTTGAGCTGGAAGGCATCGAAGATTATGTGATCAAGCCGTTTGATCATGATGATCTGTTGTTGCGCATCGACCGCATCTTCAAACGCCGCGCCGCCAAGTCAGGCCAGGCAACGCCCGCCTAAGAGCGGAATGCTATTGACGGTTGTTCGGGTGTTGCTGGCGCTGGTGCTCTACGTGGTTGCTGCAATCGTGTTGGGATTGGCGTTATTTCCCGCTGTCGTGCTCTGCCAGTTTGTGTGGCAACACACAACCAATCAAGCGCTTTGGCAGCAGACATTGTGGGTCTGCCTAGCGGCGGGAGCGGGCTATTTCGTATTTGGCTTCAGCGTGATGTTCCTCGCTGTGCTCCTCAGATGGGTATTTCGTCTTGACCTGAAAGAAGGCGAGTATCCACTAGCCTCGCTTGGTATGCTTCGGTGGTATATCTCGAACGCCCTGCAGTTCATCGTCTGGAGCATCTTTGGCGATTTCCTTCTGATGACTCCATTTGCGGCGTTGTTCTACCGCCTCATGGGGGCCAAGCTCGGACTGAATGTGCAGATCAATTCCAAATTCTGCGCCGATCTCTCCCTGCTGGAGATTGGCGATAACGCGGTCATCGGGGGACATGCGACGGTGATCGCGCATTCTCTTGAAGCCCGCGGGTTAATCCTTAAGCGGGTGCGCATCGGCCGCAATGCCATCATTGGTCTAAACGCGATTGTGCTGCCGGGCGTCGATGTCGGTGAGCGCGCTGTCGTAGGCGCCGGGGTGTTTGTTCCGAAAGAGACACGCATTCAGTCCGGCACCGTGTATCTGGGTCCTGGGCGAGGAGAGCGCTCGACCTGATGAACGCACCAACATGCAGTTTAACGAACTTCTTTGGTATTTCGCGTATTACGGCATCATGGCGCTGCTCTACATCGGGCCGGCTATTCTTCAGCCTGGCGAGCCAGCCTGTCCGGCATCATACTTGGTGGTTTTGCGGCTTGGCGGTACAGCTCTCCTGAAGCATCTTCTGAGATGTTTCGTCGGCTTAGCGATGTCAAGTTGGTCGCAGACGGCCTGGCTCACTTCATGCTGTTGATCGCTGTGAGTTGCCTGCGTCGTTGACGACGACAGAAGGCTCCCCTACAATAAGGGGGTCATGCCTGAAACAATTCCCCTCCAGGATTCCGTGGTGTACGGACCGATTCGCTCGCGCCGACTCGGCTCTTCACTGGGCATCAACCTCCTGCCGGTGAGCCACAAGGTCTGCTCGTCGAACTGTGTCTACTGCCAATATGGATGGACGGTTCCCACTCGCTCAGACGAGCGGCTGAAACGAGCACCGGTTCTGTTGGCCGAGATCGACGAAGCGTTCCAGCACCACGCGGCACTCGGCACGCCGGTGGACTGTGTGACGCTCGCAGGCAACGGCGAGCCGACGCTGCACCCGGATCTGCTGGATCTGGTGATCGGGATCAAGCAGCTGCGCGACCGCTACTTTCCTCACGCCCACGTCGGCATTCTGACGGATGCCACCCAGATCACCCGCCCTCAGGTGCGCCAAGCGTTGGAGTTGCTTGACGTTCGCTATATGAAATTCGACGCGGCCGATGAAGCCACATGGCGTCGGATCAATGACCCCATGGGCCAGACCGATTTTGGCGCGATGGTCGATGCGTTGCGGCACTTCCCCGACATCACTCTCCAAAGCATGTTCATTCAGGGGAGTTATGACAATACGGATGAGCCGCATCTTCAGACCTGGATTGACGTAGTCGGTTCCATCAAACCGCGCTCAGTGCAGGTGTATACCGTCGATCGAGGCACAGCCGCCGAGGGTATCCTGGAAGTCTCACGTCAAAAACTCCAAGAGATTGCCGATCGACTAACGGCAGCCACCGGCATTTCCACGGACGTGTTTGACTAATGAAGCATCGACGGATTGGGACAACTGATGTGCAGGTCTCCGAAGTGGGCTTTGGCGTGTGGACCGTCTCGACGAGCTGGTGGGGTATTAAAGACGAAGCGTACGGCATCGGGCTGCTCCGACAGGCCTTCGATGCAGGGATCACCTTCTTTGACACGGCCGACACGTACGGCAATGGCCTGGGAGAGACGATACTGGCCAAGGCGCTTGGCGATCAGCGCGAGCAGGTCACCATTGGCACCAAATTCGGCTATGATTTTTACCACCATACCGGCCGTCGAGGCCACGAAGAGCTGCCGCAGGACTGGCACCCCGAGTACGTGCGCTTCGCCTTGGAGGAGAGCTTGAAGCGGCTCCAGACCGATCGCATCGATATCTACCAGTTGCACAATCCCCGCCTGGAGGCGATGCAGCGGGATGATCTCTTCGCGACGCTTGAGACCCTCAAGCGCGAGGGCAAAATCCGCGCGTACGGGCCGGCACTCGGCCCTGCGATTGCCGAGCGGCAAGTCACCGAGGGCGCGTATGCCATTGAGCAACGATCGGTCGATATGGTGTATATCATCTATAACTTGCTAGAGCAGATGCTGGGACAGGGATTGTTCGAGCTCGGGCAGCGCCATCAGGCCGGCTTTCTCGTGCGGGTGCCGCATGCCTCAGGGCTCCTGGATGGCACGGTGAAACCTGACACGGTCTTCAGTCAGGACGATCATCGCTTCCACCGCGTCTCCACCGACGAGCGCAAGCGGGAATGGCAAGTCAACGGCCTGAAAAAAGTTGAGCAGATCGGATTTCTCACGGAGCGCGCCGGCCGCACGCTGGGACAGGCAGCGATCCAATATATCCTTTCGGAGCCGACCGTGGCCTCTGTGCTCCCGAATATCTACAACGAGCAGCTGCTTGAAGAGTTTTCGGCGGCCCCTTCGACCCCTGCGCTCTTACCGGAAGAGCTCGAGCGCATCCGCCAGCTCTATGCCGAGAACTTCAGCGTGACGACTCCACTACCGACATGACACCACAGAACCACAGAAGGGCCACAGAGACACAGAGGACATCCGGAGGCTTTCTCTGTGTTTCCGTGGAATTCTGTGTCTCTGTGGTGTGCAGATTCTGATGGCGACCGCGACCCAGACTTTTGACGAGATTGACAAAGCCCTCTTGACGGAGCTTCAAAAGCAGTTCCCCATCGACCATCGGCCGTTCCACATCTTGGGGGAAAAGCTCGGCATCTCCGAGCAGGTCTGCTTGGAACGCATCAGCCGGCTGAAGGCGAATAAAGTCATTCGCCAGCTCTCGGCGATCTTTGACACTCGGGCGCTTGGCTACCAGAGTACGCTGGCGGCCATGAAAGCGGATCCTGCTCGCGTGGATGAGGCGGCCGAGGTAGTGAATCAGCATCCTGGCGTATCGCACAACTACAAGCGCAACGACCCCTTTAATATTTGGTTTACGGTGGCCGTGCCGCCGACCGATTCGCTAGAGCGAGTAGTGAAGATTCTACATACCCTGGCAAAGGCGGAGGAGACGATTATCCTCCCGACCTTGCGGCTCTACAAGATCGGCGTGAAGCTGGATCTGACCGGCCAGCAGGAGCCGCTAGAGAGCCCGGGAGAGATTTACAACGAGGAGCGCCGCATGGCTGCAAAGCCCCCGCTGACTGAGACCGACATTCGCTTCATCCGCATCATGCAAGAGGACTTGCCGCTGCTGGAAATGCCTTATGCCGTCTGGTCGGAGCAGGCCGAGATGACAGAAGAGGAGCTCTTCGCCTGGGCGCACAATATGGAGCGCTTGGGCTACATGCGCCGCTTCGCCGCGATTCTCCACCATCGCAATGCCGGATTCTTGGCCAATGCCATGGTGGTGTGGCAGGTGCCGGAGGCGCAGGTAGATGCGGCAGGCGAGGAGATGGCGCGTTTTCGCGAGGTCAGCCACTGCTACCGCCGACCGGTCTATCCGAACTGGCCGTATCCGCTCTTTACGATGATCCATGCGTCCACTCACTCCGCCTGTATGGGCGTGGTCAAGCGGATCGAGGAACGCGCCGGGCAGTTTCCGCATAAGAGTCTTTTCAGCACGAAGGAGTATAAGAAAATTCGAGTGAAGTACTTCACCCCTGAGCTGGATACCTGGTGGAACGAGATCGGCAACCGCGTGCAATTATGATTACGGTGATTTCGTAATCACTGTAATCATTTCTCCAATGGAATCATCAGCCGAACTCATCAAGCAGCGCCGAGGCAATCCCTTTGAGATCGTAAAGGTCTTGGAGCGAGCGGCCCGGGAAGGGGTCAAAACCCTCTCAGAGGAGGATCTGTTTCTCTGCAAGTGGGTCGGTCTCTACACCCACCGCCACGAGCCGGACTATTTCATGCTGCGCACCAAGCAGCCTAATGGGTTCCTCACCCCGGAGCAGTTGGACACCATCGCCGAGATCGCCGAGAAACAGAATAAGGGGTATGCGGACATTACGACGCGCCAGGATTTTCAACTCCATTGGGTGCATTACACGCAGGCCGTACCGATTCTACAGCGGTTGCAGTCGGTCGGCGTGTCTGCGCTTGGCGCCTGCGGTGATGTCTTGCGCAATGTGGTCGGGTGTCCGGTGGCCGGCGTGGACCGGGAGGAGGTGCTCGATGCCAGCCCGGTCGCGCAGCAGATCAGCGATTTCTTTCTCGGCAACCTCGAGTATGCGAACTTGCCACGGAAGTATAAAATCGGCATCACGGGCTGTCGGACGTGGTGCATGCATCCGGAGATCCACTGTGTCGCGCTCACCGGAGCGGTGCGCGAAGTCAATGGGCAGCGGCAGGTTGGCTTTGATCTACGTGTCGGCGGCGGGCTCTCAACACAGCCATTTTTGAGCCGGCGGCTCGGGGTGTTTGTCCTTCCTGAACAGGCCCTTGAGATGATTCGCCATATCACGGACATTTGGCAAGAAAGTCCGGAATACCGTCAGAAACGCCACCACGCCCGCTTTAAATATTTAATTCATGATTGGGGTTTGGAGAAGTTTCGCCAAACGTTAGAGACTCGGATGGGTCGAGCCCTTGAGCCGGCTCCGGCCGATGTTCAGGAGCCTCCCGATGCTTATCGTGACCATGTCGGGGTCCATGCGCAGAAGCAGGCCGGGCTGTTTTATGTCGGCGCCCCGGTGCTGGTGGGGCGCATCACAAGCCAGCAAATGCGCAAGGTCGCCGATCTGTGCCGCCGGCATGGGGATGGGAAGACAATTCGACTGAGCAATCGGCAGAATATCCTCTTGTTAAATATTCCAGAAGCCAACGTGGAGAAGGTCTTGCATGGCCTCTCCGAGGTGGGGTTGTCGATCAACGCGCATCCGGTGCGCCGCAGCGTCGTCACCTGTACCGGCACCGAATTTTGCAAGCTCGCGATTACCGAGACCAAGGCGCGCTCGCGGCAGATTGTGGAGTACCTCGAGAAGCGAGTACCGCTTGAGGAGCCGCTGCGGCTGCACATTACGGGCTGTCCCAACGCCTGCGCGCAGTACCAGATCGCCCACATCGGCCTGATGGGCTCCAAGACGAAGGTCGACGGTCAAATCGTGGATGCCTATGATATTTTAGTCGGCGGGCAGATGGGACGTGATGCGCGCTTTAACCATGCGGTGTTGCGGAGGGTTCCGGCGACTGAATGTGCGAAGCGGCTAGAGCAATTGCTACTGGGTTTCAAGCGCCAGCACAAGGCGAGTGAATCGTTCACTACGTGGTGCGCACGAATTGGCGATGCTGAGGTGCTCAAGCTGCTCACTGAGGGCCAAGAACATCCGTTAGCCGATGTCGAAGATGTGCCCGTACCCAAAGTCCCTGAGAGTGAAGGGCCGGTGTATTAATGGATAGGCGGCGGGTGACGCCGGAGGTCGGGCGCCCACAGCGCGGAGTCCCGCCAAGGGTGGGACGAGCACTGTGGGCTGCCGCAGGTGGCAGGACCCGCTGCCTCGCGAATTGATGAAATCCTTGGCAGTGATCGTGTCCGGGGGCAGCACGAATAACCTCATGCAAGTGCTCACGCTCCTCATGGCCGCCGTCCATGAAGAGATGAAGGTGAGAGTCCTGTTCCGCGATGAGGCGCTGTTTCGCCTCACCACCGCCAACATCAATAAAATGGAACTCAGCCCAGCTTATGCCCAGGCAGCCGGGATAGAGCAGCGTCTGAAAAAGCACGATCTGGTTGACCTGCACAAACTGTGTCGAGACATCAAGGCCTCCGGGGATGTACAATATTATGTGTGCAGCTCGTCGCTGGCGATCGCCGGGCTCAAGCAGGAAGAGCTGATTCCAGAGGTTGACGAAGTTCGTGGCCTCCCGGCCTTCCTCAGTGAAGATGTGGCGAGCGCGGACAGAGTTCTCACCTTCTAGCGTGGAGCGTATAGCGGATAGCGTATAGAGATGGCAACACTGACTCGCGATCAAATTTTACGATACAGCCGACATTTGATCATGCCCGAAGTGGGTATTGAGGGGCAGCAAAAGCTCAAGGATGCCGGGATCCTCCTCATCGGAGCCGGTGGACTTGGCTCACCACTCGGCCTCTATCTAGCGGCGGCGGGTGTGGGCCGGTTGGGCATCGTTGATTTTGACAAGGTGGATTTTACCAATCTCCAACGCCAGATCATCCACCGCACCGAAGATGTGGGGCGCTTGAAGGTCGAGTCGGCCAAGGAACGCATCGCCGGTATTAACCCAGATGTCGAGGTGAAGACCTTCAACACCAGACTCTCGCGCGAGAACATCACCGATCTTATCAAGGATTACGACGTCGTCATTGATGGCACCGACAACTTCCCGACACGCTATCTGGTCAATGATGCCTGTGTCTTCGCCAAGAAACCCAATATCTATGGTTCCATCTTCCGATTCGACGGACAGGCGACCGTATTTTATCCCTTTAAAGGACCATGCTATCGATGCCTCTACCCTGAGCCTCCGCCGCCCGGCATGGTGCCCAGCTGCGCTGAAGGAGGCGTGCTAGGTGTGCTGCCCGGCGTGATCGGCATCATCCAGGCAACTGAAGCGGTGAAGTTGATTATCGGAAAAGGCGAGCCGCTGATGGGTCGGCTGCTGCTCTACAACGCGCTGAAGATGGAGTTCCGGGAAGTCAAGATCAAGCGTAACCCCAGCTGTCCGGTCTGCGGAGACAAGCCAACGATCAAAGAGCTGATTGATTACGAGGAGTTCTGCGGCATCGGCCGGGGCGCGGAAGGTGAGGCGGAACATAGCGAATATGATCTGGGTCCCGGCGAGGTGAAAGAGCTCTTCGAGCGCGATAAGAAAATGGTGCTGCTGGATGTGCGCGAGCCCCATGAGTTTGACATTGTCCACATCGAAGGCTCGAAACTGATTCCGCTTTCAGAGCTGCACTTGCGGGCCAATGAGCTGGATACCGCCGATACCATCGTGACCTATTGCCATCATGGCCAGCGCAGCCTGCAGGCGATCAAGACGCTCGAGGCGTTCGGATTCAAGAAGCTCAAACACCTGCGGGGAGGAATCGACGCCTGGGCGGCCGAAGTGGATGAGGAGATGGCCCGATACTAACAGCGGTGGGCAAGTTGAAAGTGAAAAGTGAACGGCTAAGAGGCGGTGGGCAAAGCAGCCCGCCGCTTTTTCTTTTCAGGCGCACCGCCGATAAATTGGCCCAATACAGCGGCGGCGATGTTGATCGGAATGGCAATCGGATGCAGATGCAGAGCAATACGAAGGAAGATGATCAGCGGGATAGAAGCATGAATCCACAGGATCCACTGCCAGGAGAATTTGCGGCAGCGCTCCCGCATTCTCCCCATGGGAATGTTCACGAGCAAGCAGATCACGCTGACGAGCAGAATCTTCAACCACATGGTGTGCTATGATAGGCCGACGTGGAGAGTGTGTCAATGACCGTTGTCGGGTGACGCGGAGCGGGGGCCACACGCCTGCCCGGTCGGATCGCCACCGCGCTCCGACACTTCCTCGCCGCCAGTGGCTCGGTCGCACCCGACGACGCCGACAGCGCGGCGCGGCGAGGACGGCTGGGGTCGCGCAGCGGCAGGACCCGACAACGATGGCAATCACCCAAGCGTAACGCGGGAGGTAGGATGAAGGGTGACTGGAAGCCGCTCGTCGCGGAGTTTCTCGGCACCTTTGCCTTGTGTTTTATCGGGGCAGGGGTGATTTGCACGAATGAGTGGACTAACGGAGCGGTGGGACTCTTGGGTATCGCGATCGCGCATGGCACGGTCTTAGCAGTTATGATTTCGGCCCTAGGGCATATTTCTGGCGGGCACTTCAACCCTGCGGTAACGGTGGGCGTGCTGGCCGGCGGGAAAATCGAAACGAACAAAGCGGTTTCCTATATTTTTGCCCAACTTGCGGGCGGGGTTGTGGCCGGATTCCTCCTGCGGTATATCATTCCCGTGGCGGTCTGGGATGCCGTCCATCTTGGCACGCCGGCACTTGCCGCAAGCGTAAGCGCTGGACAGGGAATTTTGCTAGAGGCCGTGCTGACTTTTTTCCTGGTGCTAACGGTGTTCGGTACTGCGGTAGATCCAAAGGGTAGTTGGAATGCGATTGCTGGATTTGGCATCGGCACGGTGCTGGTGTTTGACATCCTGGTCGGTGGGCCGCTGACCGGCGCCTCGATGAACCCGGCACGCACCTTCGGTCCGGCGCTGGCCGCAGGGTATTGGGACAATCACCTGGTGTATTGGATTGGCCCGGTGGTAGGTGGCCTGGCCGCCTCGCTCCTCTATACCTCCGTCTTTCTCAGCCGCAAACGCTAAGCACTAGAAGGTAACGGATGAGGCCTTGTCAATTCGTTATGTTTGCATTTTTGATGGTAGGGGTCACTTCCATTTTCTTGGAAAATGCTTTTCCATATGAGGAGTATCGCGAGTACACGACTGTTACTCACGAAGACTTCCCGGACCCATGGGCTACACTGGAAGCAGAGAAACCTTGGCTGGCTTGGGGATTGAAATTTTTCAACCCACCCTTCCTTTTAAAGGTTCTTGGACCGCTCGGTCTTGGAATAATGTTATTGGCAGGTGTAGGGACATTTGCTTCAGCATTCGCATTTGAGGGTATTTCACGAGGGATCCTTATTGCCTTAGCCCTATATTGCTTGGGATATTTGGGGAGTCAATTCGTGGTGATGTCTTTAGTTGGGCAAGGGGTGCTCTCTCCTTAGCGTTTTATGTTAGGAGATTAATGAGGAGGC
>CAYNXT010000012.1:0-10333 GCA_964401235.1 uncultured Planctomycetales bacterium | reverse complement strand
TCGGCGTAGCGGCGGTAGAGGCCGCCGGGCAGTTTCAACAGCTCTTCGTGCCGGCCCTGCTCGAGGACGCGTCCGCTATCGAGCACAACGACCAGATCGGCGTGCTCGATCGTCGAGAGTCGATGCGCGATAATCAGCGCAGTACGGCCCTTGAGTAGCCGCTGCAGGGCCTGCTTGACGAGCTCTTCAGACTCCGCATCCAGCGCTGAGGTCGGCTCATCCAGAATGAGCACCGGCGCATCCTTCAAGAAGGCGCGCGCGATGGCGATGCGCTGCTTCTGCCCTCCTGAGAGCCGTACCCCCCGCTCGCCGATCTCCGCCTCGTATTTGTTCGGGAGCTGTTCAATGAACGCGTCCGCAAACGCCTCACGGGCGGCGGCCCGAAGCTGCTCCATGGTGGCGTTGGGCTGGCCGTAGCGAAGATTCTCCGCAATAGTGCCGCTAAACAAGATAGGCTCCTGGGACACGATCGCAATCTGCTCGCGCAACGATTTGAGCGTGACCTGGCGAATGTCGAAGCCATCCATCGTGATGCGTCCATCAGTCACGTCGTAGAATCGCGGCAGCAACTTCACCAGCGTGGACTTGCCGGCCCCGCTGGGCCCGACCAGCGCGACCGTCGTCCCCGCAGGCATGTCCAAGGTAAAGCGGTGCAGCACCGGATCGCGCTCGGCATAGCGGAAACTCACCTCGTCAAATCGAATCAAGCCCTTGATGCGTGAGAACGCGGTGGCCCCCTTGGCCTCTTGCACTTCTGGAAAGGTATCGAACACCTCAAAAATGCGATCCATGGCCGCCAAACTGTTGCCAAGGATGAGGTTGAGTTCGGTCAGGCGCTGAATCGGCTGATACAGCATACCCAAGTAGCCGTAGAAGGCCATGAGCGTGCCCACGGTGAGCCGTCCGGCCCAAGCTTCCATCGTGCCGAACCACAACACGAGAATGGGGCCCAGGGCGGTGAGAAACCCGGTGGCACCCAGTGCGATCGACTGCAGCTTGACGCTGTCCATGACGATGCCGAAATACTCCTCGCTCTGCGTGCGGAACTCCCGCGCCTCCGCCTCTTCTTGGGTGAAGGCCTGCACGGTCGAAATCCCGGCAAACTGTTCGTGCAGCTCGCCGGACATCTCTTGCAGCTGCCGATGCATCTGCCGGCTCTTCGCTCGGATGCGGCGGTGCAAGGCTCCGCTGATCCACGCATAAAAGGGCAGGACTAGCAGCGAGACCAGCGCGAGCTTCGCATGAGCCACACAGAGCAGCACGATGATGACCACAACGCAGGAGAGATCCATGACGGTGTTGACGAACGCCGCGCCCACGAAGTTCTGAGCCGAGGCAATATCCGTCGTCATGCGCGAGACGACTTCGCCGATGCGCTGACGGTCGAAGAAGCTCAAGCTCATGCGCTGGACATGCTGGTAGAGCGCTTGGCGCAGGTCAAAAATAACACGGTGGCCGGCTCTTCCCGAAAGATAGGAACGGAAGTAGCTGGCGACGGCATAGACGCCATAAAGCGCGCAGAGCCCTGCCATAAGCCAATGCAGTCGGGCAACGGCTGGACTGCTCTTTCCGGAGAGCAGATCGTCCACGAGGATTTTCACAGTCCAGGGAAGGGCGAGCGGAATCAAGTAGCGAATGATCCCGCAGGCCACCGCAGCGACCAGAATGGCGCGGTACGGCCTGACATACCCCAGAAACCGTTTCAAGCTATTATTAGAAGGTTTGGAGGTTACCATTGAAGCGTGTTAGTATAACACAATGATACGTCCTTTCTTTCGTCTCAAAGAGCTCGAGCTGCCGACGGTGGTGCAGTCGCCCATGGCCAACTGCACCGATCTGCCGTTTCGGCTCATCGCCCGCTCCCACGGCATGGCGTTTGCGTTTTTAGAGATGATTTCTTCTGAAGCGCTCGTGCGGCGGGTGGCCAAAACGCTGGAGATGATGCGCACCAATCCGGAAGACCGTCCGGTTGGCGCACAGCTCGTGGGGTGCGATCCGGCTGTGATGGGCGAGGCAGCCGCTATGATCGAAGCCATGGGATTTGATCTGATCGACATGAATCTTGGCTGTCCCGTTCCCAAGATCGTCAGCAACGGCGGCGGCTCCATGCTGCTGAAGGAGCCGGACACGGCCGCCAAGATTTTTCGCCGCGTCGTGCAATCGGTCAAGCGCATTCCCGTCACCGTCAAGATGCGGCTGGGATTTCGCGATAGCAGCGGTGGTGAGGCCGCGTGGATTGCGCAGTTGGCACAAGATGCCGGGGTGGATGCGGTGGCGGTCCACGGCCGAACGCGAGAGCAGGGCTATACGGGTCAGGCGGACTATCAGGCAATCCGGCGGGTCAAAGAGGCCGTGTCGATTCCCGTGATTGGCAATGGCGATGTGGTCGACGGCACGAGCGCGCGTCGTTTGTTGGATGTATCGGGTTGCGACGGTGTCATGCTGGGTCGAGGTGCGTTGGGCAATCCGTGGATCTATCAGGAGGTGCAAGCGGCCGTCAGCGGGCTTGAGGCTCCGCGCATGCCGAGCCTCCAAGAGCGCAAACAGGTCGCCCTGCGTCATCTTGAGCTGCAGTGCCGCTATGACGCATGGCCGGTGGGCCCATTGCGCCGCATCGTCTGCTGGTATTTCAAAGACCTGCCTGGCGTGGCGACCTTTCGAGACCGGGTGCACCATGCGCAGACCGTCGAGGAGATCCGCGCGCTGATTCAACAGTTTGGATGCTCTACCTAGCTTCGCAATCGCCGCGCCGTAGGGCGTTGCTTCGAGAGATCGGCCATTCTTTTCAGATCGTGCCCTCTACCCATCGTGAAATAATTCGCCTCGGTTTTTCTCCTTCGCAAAATGCCATCCGCAACGCCAAGGGCAAGGCGGACAAAGCCCAGCTTCCACCGGGTGCACAAGGCATCGTCATCGGAGCTGACACGTTCCTCTATTTCCAAGGCCGCGTCATTGGCAAGCCGCGCACCCTGCGCGCCGCGCGTCGGCTGCTACACACGCTCAGCGGCCGGGCCCATTGGGTCTATACGGGGTTGTGCTTACGTGAGGCCAACACCTGCCGTGTTCGTGTCAGCTATGCGAAGTCGCGCGTCGTCTTCAAACGGCTGACCGATGCCATCATTACACGCCTGTTTCAGCGAGCCTCTCCATTAGATAAGGCCGGAGGGTATGCGCTGCAAGCGGATCGCGGAGAGCTGATCGCGCGTATCGAAGGCTCTCGCAGCAATGTGATCGGCTTGCCACTTGAGCTCTTGCGCCGGGAGCTTCAGGTCTTCGGGTGAGTCTGTAATTCCTTGTTGTTGACCGGGCGGACCCTTGCTATACTAGCCCGCAAAAGGAGGATTTGCATGCCGCAAGTGTGCGACACGCCCATTGCTGTTGAAACCGGGAAGACCAGACAGCAAGTGGCGCCATTTGGATTTCAACTGCTCTTGGATCTGTATGATTGCAAGAAGGGCGCGTGCGACGACCTGACACTGTGTTACAACTTTCTTGAAGAGATTGTGCGGGTGCTCAAAGTCGAGCCGCAATCGCCCCCGTTTATTTTCCGCACGGATGGGAAGCGGTTTCCGGACAAGGCCGGCCTCAGCGGCTGGATTCCACTCGTGGAAAGCGGCATTCAGCTTCACACGTTGACCCCGAAAGATTTTATCTCCATCGACATCTACAGCTGCCGGCAGTTCGATGTCGAGCCCCTCAAGACGTTCGTCCGTAGCTACTTTGCTCCGCGGCAGATGGACGAGCAGTTCCTCGAACGGGGTTTGGATTACAACAAGTAACGCAGGCTCGACGCCTCGAATCCCGTAGACACCCCACCCCCTTGGGTGTTATCATAAGTTTGTGATTTTTTTCACAATCCCCATGCTCGAATACGCCAGCATCCTCATTCTTGCCTTCTTTACCGCCGCTGTGGCGTTTTTCATGCTCTTCGCCAACTCCTGGTTCGGGCCGAAACGGCCGAATGCGGTCAAGGCTGAACCGTTTGAGTGCGGCATGACCCCCTTCGCGCTACCCGCCGGGCGCCTGCCGGTTCATTTCTACATTGCGGCCATGCTCTTTGTGGTGTTCGATGTGGAATTAGTGTTCCTGTTTCCCTGGGCGGTCCTTGCCAAGGAGTTGGGATGGTTTGGGTTGGTGGAGATGGGATTCTTCCTGTTAATCATCGTGGCTGGTTTTGTCTATGCGTGGAAGCAGGGAGCTCTTGACTTGACATGAGCGCCGACGCCGGCAAGCTGAACTGGATGACGACGCGGCTTGATGCCGCGCTTGGGTGGGCGCGCAAGTACTCCATTTTCCAGTATCCTTTTGTGACGGCCTGCTGCGGCATGGAATACATGGCGACGGCCACCTCCCACTACGATGTGGATCGATTTGGGGCAGGGTTTCCCCGTTTTTCTCCGCGCCAGGCCGATGTCTTGTTTGTCGTCGGCACTATCAGCCATAAGCTCGCGCCCGTTCTGAAGCGAGTCTACGATCAGATGACGGAGCCGAAATGGGTGGTGGCCTTCGGGGTGTGCACCTGTACCGGCGGGTTTTATGACAACTATGCGACCGTCATGGGGATCGACACGATTATTCCGGTGGATATCTATATCCCCGGCTGTCCCCCCCGGCCCGAGAATGTGCTCGATGGATTGATGAAGCTCCAGGAGAAGATTCAGCACGGCGAACAGGCGACGCTGCCCACTGGCTCCTCCGCTCGGCCCGCAGAGTTGCAACTTCCGCACCGGCCTGAAGCCCACCTGTAAAAACCGTGAATCGTTGATCGTGAATCGTTATTCGTGACCTAAGGCATTCTCATGAGCCAATCAGCACGCTTAACTGAGATTATCGCGAAGCGGTTTCCGCAGCATGTGATCGCGCAGCAAGAGTTTCGCGGGCAGCAGACCGTGCTGATTAAGCGGGAAGGCCTCTTTGAGGTCGCGCGATTCCTCAAGCAAGATCAAGCCACGGCATGCGATTTCCTGACGGACCTCACGTGCGTGGATTATAAAACATTTGGCAACACGCCTGGCAGTGCTCCGCTTCTGGCCACCCCGTCGCCGCTGCCTTACTATATGAAATCAAAAGTATTGCCGGAGCGGTGGGAACGCTTAAGCGATTCGGAGACGTATCGCTTTGAAATGGTCTATCAGTTGTACTCCAGCACGTTGAATCATCATCTGCGCGTCAAGGTGCCTCTCACTGAAGCTGATCCCTCGGTAGATTCGCTGACCTCGTTGTGGCACATCGCCAACTGGTTCGAGCGGGAAGTCTGGGACCTGTTTGGTATCTGCTTTAATGGCCACCCGAATCTGAAGCGCATTCTCATGTACGAGCAGTTTGTCGGCCATCCGCTTCGAAAAGACTATCCCGTCAACAAGCGCCAGCCCCTCATTGGGCCGGTAAACTGACCACGCTTCGTGGTTCGTGTATCGTGATTCGTGAATCGTTGATATCAAGAGATCAAGGTCTATGAGCGATAATCAAACAGTGATTGCGTCACGAGCCACGAGTCACGAGCCACGAGTCACGGAAACACGGCATATGTTCTTGAACATCGGCCCGTCCCATCCGGCCATGCACGGGATCATCCAGATTGTCGCCGAGCTGGATGGAGAGCGGATCGTCAGCTCCGAGGTGGAGATTGGGTACCTGCACCGGGCGTTTGAGAAAGAAGCCGAGAAGGCGGCCTATAACAATGTCATTCCGTATACCGATCGGCTCAACTACGTCTCGCCGCTCATTAACAACTTCGGCTACTGTCTTGCGGTGGAGCGGCTCTTGGGGATTGAGACGACCGAGCGCTGCCAGTACATCCGCGTCATCATGAGCGAGATCTCGCGCATCACGGATCATCTGACCTGTGTGGGAGCCTCGGCCATGGAGCTCGGAGCCTTCACCGTGTTCCTCTACATGATTAAGGCGCGTGAGTGGCTCTGGGAGCTGGTGGAGGCGGTGACCGGGGCTCGGCTCACGATTTCCTATGGGCGCGTCGGAGGGGTCAAAGCCGATCTGCCGGAAGGATTTGCCGAGCGCACGCGCAAGGCGTTCGAGGAGGTCCGAAAGGTCTTGCTGGAATGCGATACGCTCTTGACGCGCAATCGCATCTTCATGGATCGAATGCAAAACACCGGCGTGATTTCAAAGGAGCTGGCCATCAGCTACGGAATTACCGGCCCGTTTTTGCGAGGCTCAGGGGTTGCGCTGGACACCAGAAGATCCCAGCCGTATTTCGTCTACGATCGATTGCAGTTTGATATTCCAACCGGTGAGCACGGCGACAATTATGACCGGTATCTTGTGCGCATGGAGGAGATGGAACAAAGCATGCGCATCGTCGAGCAGGCCTTGGCGTCGATCCCGGCCGGCTCCGTCAATGTGGATTTTGAAGGCAAGGTTTTACCCGCTGATGTGATGGTGGATGAGGCGAAGATGGGGCGGGTCGCCGGCTTCAAAGCTGCGCGGGTGCGCCTGGATCCAACGCTCGAAGGCTCGACCCGCGGATTTCATCAGGCGGTGAACGCCTCCGAGAAGCGCGCCGTCTTGCCGCCAAAAGAAGATACCTATGGCAACATCGAAGGGCTGATGCATCATTTTAAGCTAGTGATGCTGGGTCACGGCATCCGTCCTCCGCAAGGGGAATACTACAGCGCGGTAGAAGGGGCCAACGGCGAGCTAGGTTTCTACGTCGTCAGCGATGGCTCAGACCGCCCGTATCGGGTGCGGGTGCGTCCTCCATGTTTTACGATTATGGCAGCCCTTTCTGAATTGATTAACGGAGGCTTCCTGGCAGATATTGTTCCGACATTCGGGTCGATAAACATGATCGGCGGGGAACTCGATAGGTAATAACAAACGTTCTAGCGTTTAGCGTACAGCGTACAGCGGATAGACAGGTTTCTAGTCAATCCTATACGCTACACGCTATCCGCTATACGCTAATTCTAGCGATGTCAAATAGCTTTGAATCCTTACGACAAGAAGCGCAAGTGATCATGGCGCGCTACGAGCAGAAGCGGGCGGCGATGCTGCCCGTCTTACGGCTCGTACAGGAGCGGGTCGGACATGTCAGCCTCCAGGCCGAAGAGTGGGTCGGCCAGCTCTTGGGCGTCTCGCCGGCGCATGTGCATGAGGTCGTGACCTTCTACACCCTCTATCACCAGAAGCCGGTTGGGAAATACCACGTCCAAGTGTGCCAGAACATTGCGTGTGCGCTGCAAGGGGGCGAAGGGCGCCTGGCCGCGTTGTCGGAGCGCTTGGGCATCAAGCCGGGGCAGACGACGCTGGATGGCAAGTACACGCTCTCAGCCGTTGAGTGTTTGTGCGCCTGCGAAGCCGCGCCCATGATGCAGGTCAACGATCAGTATGTGGGGCCGATCACACCCGAAATCATCGACACGCTCGTGAGCTCGCCGGAGCGGCTGCCAAGCCTTCCAATTATGTTCTGCAGCACGGTGGCCCTGACAGAACCGGTACTCTCCAAGCGCTTCGCTGCGAAAGATTCTCACACGATTGCGGCGTATGTTCAGGATGGAGGATATGAGGCCGCGCGCAAAGCCCTGACTCAGATGACGCCGGAGCAGGTGATTGCGGAGGTCAGCACCTCAAGTCTTCGCGGGCTGGGTGGAGCAGGATTTCCCACGGGCAAGAAGTGGAGTTTCATCCCGAAAAACTCAGCTAAACCGAAGTTCCTGGTCGTCAACGCAGATGAAGGCGAGCCAGGCACGATCAAAGATCGCTATCTCATCGTGAAGGATCCGCACCGGCTCATTGAGGGCATGATTATTGCAGCCTACGCCACCGGCTGCCGCAAAGCCTATATTTACATTCGTGGCGAGTATGCCGAGCCAACCCGGATTTTGTCGCAGGCGATCGAGGAAGCCAAGCAAAAGGGGTTTCTTGGCGCGCGTATGTTGAACACGGGTTTTTCGCTTGAGGTCGTGGTGCATCGAGGTGCCGGCGCGTACATCTGTGGTGAAGAAACTGCGCTCTTGGAGTCGCTTGAGGGCAAGAAGGGGTTTCCACGGCTCAAGCCCCCGTTTCCTGCGATTGCAGGACTCTTCGCCTCGCCCACCGTGATCAACAACGTGGAGACGCTCTGTTGCGTGCCGACCATTATTCAGAAAGGTGGGGCGTGGTTCGCGAAACTCGGCTACGGCAAGAGCGGTGGCACGCGTTTGTTTTCTGTCAGCGGGCACGTGCAACAACCAGGGCTTTACGAAGCGTCCCATGGGATCACACTGCGAGAACTTATCCAGGCAGCGGGAGGCGTGCCGTCTGGAAGGACGCTGAAGGCGGTGATTCCCGGCGGCATCTCCGCGAAAATCCTTCGGGCGGATGAGGTCGATGTTCGCATGGAGTTTGACGCCCTCATTGCCGCCGGCACCATGGCCGGCTCAGCCGGAGTGGTGGTCATGGATGATACCACCTGCATGGTCAACGCCCTGTGGTATGCGAGCAAGTTTTTCGCCCATGAGTCCTGCGGCCAGTGCTCGCCGTGCCGCGAGGGCACCGGGTGGATCTTCAAAATCGTCGATCGAATCATGAAAGGCCAGGGTCGTGCGCAAGACCTTGACGTGCTACTCGGGGCAGCCGGCAACATGGAAGGCCGCACAATTTGCGTGTTTGCCGACGCAGCCGCCTGGCCGGTCCAGAGCTACATCACCAAGTTCCGCGACGAGTTTGAGTTTCATATCCGTGAAAAGCGTTGTGACTTAGGCGCCTTGATAAAAGTAAATACTTAGTATATACTTATTTTGAGGAGGAAGTGAGCGGATGCCGATTCTAACCAGAAAACTGTTCAAACACGGCCACAGCAAAGCGATCACGTTGCCAAAAGCCTTTGTCGATACTGTCAAGGGGCGGGAAGTGGTGATCCGATACTCCACCGAAGCAGTCATCATCTCATCGAAATCGCGGCTTGATACTCTCGAGGCCGATCCGCTGTTTGCGACATTTCTTCAAGCGATTGCGGCGGAGGCGATGCGGCATCCCGAGAAATTGCGCGATCCTGCCGAAGCATGGAGTCCTGAAGTGGTGAAACTGTTCAACGCCATGCCGCATGACGACGAAGAATAGCTATTTGCTGAAAGCGCATGAAATGTTCTTTCAGCGGACGGTCGCATTGAACTATGAAGTCAAGAGGCTGAGCAAGAAACTCAGCTCTGAGGCATGGCAGCAGCACGAAACCGTCAAGTTAGCCCATCGAGTCTACCGAGCCACGTTTGAGACCATTCCGGACAATCCCGACCACCCCTCATATCGCCTGAGGGCAGAGCTGAGGAGATACCGTCGGTATAAGCAGGGCCTCGGGCGGTACAGGCTCTTCTTCGCGTTTTCGAATACGCCCAAGATCATCCTCTATCTTTACCTGAACGACCGAGCCAGCCTTCGCAAAGAAGGCGATCGTCATGACCCGTATGAACGCTTCAAAACCTTTGTCCGGCAAAGCCGAGTGTCTCATGATCCCCTTGATCCAAGAATTCAGAGGTGGATTCGAGCGTATGATCCAGAAGGGCAATGAGGCAGGGGGATACGATGAAAGCGAAGAGAGACATTCCGGATCGCGCTTACGAAAAGCTCCTCTGCTGGGCCAACAAAATTAAGCCTGGTGATAAAGTGTTTTAGAGCGGCCGCGAAGTAGTGGAATATGTCAGAAAGCTCACGAAGAACCCACACTAAGGTGGAGGCGTTCCAAATGTGCCAGCCTATGACGGCTAGACGATACTATTCGGAACGCCTCCGTTTTGACCGATTTCACGGAGCACCTATCAGATGACCGAACCCAATACCGTGACGTTAACCATCGATGGGAAATCGATCACAGTGCCAGAGGACACTACAGTCCTTCAGGCTTGTGAGCGGGCTGGCAGCCCGGTGCCGTTTTACTGCTACCATCCCGGATTGACTATTGCCGGCAACTGTCGCATTTGTCTCGTTGAGATTGCCGGCGCACCGAAGCTCCAAATCGCCTGCTATACCCCTGCGACCGAGGGGATGGTGGTCAATACCACGAGTGATAAGACGCTCAAAGGCCGCCAGGATGTCTTAGAGTTTCTCCTCATCAATCATCCTCTGGACTGTCCCGTGTGCGATCAGGCCGGGGAGTGCTGGCTGCAGGATTACTACATGGAGCATGGCCTGTACGATCCACGCTTTAACGAGACCAAGGTCAAGAAACCCAAGGCCGTGCCGATCGGCCCGACGGTGATGCTGGATGCAGAGCGGTGCATTCTCTGCTCGCGCTGTGTGCGATTTACGGATGAGGTGTCGAAGACCGGTGAGTTCGGGATTTTCAACCGCGGCGATCATTCGGAAATCGGCCTGCATCCTGGCAAGACGCTGGATAACA